>DAICXL010000130.1:0-5611 GCA_027312185.1 Caulobacterales bacterium
GGCATGAGGCCGGGCAGGTCGCTCAGCCGGCCGGAGCCGAACACATAGGTTTGCGCCGCCGCCAGGCCCCGGGGCGAAAAGCCGGCGAAGGCGAGGGTGTCGAAACTGGGATCGCCCATCGCTTCGGCCGGGGCGCCCAGCACGTCGCGCACGAAGCCCTCGCCGAGCACGGCCGGCGCGAAGGCCTCGCGCAGGCTGCGCGAGGAGAGCAGGGCGCCTTCGGCGAGGCTGATCTCGAGCGGGGTGAAGCCCAGGGCCTTGAGCGCCGCCGGGTCGATCTCCGGGGCGCCGTCGAGGGTGCGGGCCCCAAGCAGATGGGCGCGGACCTCGGCCGGGTCGACGCCGAACCGGCGCAGGGCCTGGAAGGCGGGCTCGGACAGCACCCGGACGACCACCCCGTCGGCGGTTTCGGCCGCCCCGACCGGCCCGCTCCAGGGTGCGGCGCCGGGCGCGCCGCCGCCGAGGCGGAGGGAAAGCTCGGGGTCCGGGGTCAGGACCGCGACGGTCAGGTTGCGCAGGCCGTCGGCTTCCGCCCCGGCATGCGCCGCCTCGAACAGGGCGGCGGCGGCCTCGCCGGCCTCGCCGCCAAGGGCGCGGGCGGCGTCGGCGCGGGCCTGCAGGCTGGCCAGGCGCGCGGTGCTGCCCTCGGCGAAGGCGGGGCAGGCTCCGGCCAGCGTCGCCATCTCGGCCGAGGCCGCCAGGCCCACGCCGGCGGCGAGGGCGGTGAGGGCCGAGGCCAGGTTGCGGCCGGCCTCGGAGCCATAGGCCAGGCCTTCGGCGACCAGCATTTCGTGCAGGCCGACGAGACCGAGCGACAGCGGCCGGGCGGCGAATCGGGCGGCGGCCTCGGCCTCGGTGGCGCAAAAGCCGCTGGCCGATTCGATCTCCAGGGCCACCGTCCACAGGCGGGCCAGGGCCGCGAAGCCCTCGGCGTCGAAGCCGTCCTCGGCGCGGAAGGGCTGCAGGGCCAGGGCCGCGCGGGGGGCCAGGGGCGCCAGGGCCAGGAGCGCCGCGTCGTCGGCGGTGAAGGCGAGGCGGAGCGACCCGTCCTCCCAGGCGGCCAGGGCGGCGATGTCCAGGGTCTGCGCGCCGGCGTGCACCGCCACGGGGGCAGGGGGGATGGGATCGGGCACGGCGGCTGGGTTTCGCGCCAGGCCGGCGGCGGCCAGGGCCAGGGCGTCCTGGATCAGGGCGTCGGTCGTCCCCAGTCCTTGCGCGGCGCGGATGGCGCGGGCGAGGGCAGGGTTGCGCAGGGGGTCGGCGCAGGCCTCGCGGTCGCCCTCGCAGCGGTCGACGGCGTCGGCGATGCTGGCCAGGGCCGCCTCGATCACCGCCGCGCCGGTTCGGGCGGCGGCCTGGGCGCGGACGCTCGCCAGGCGCGCGGACAGGTCAGCTTGTCCTCCGAGGAAGCCGGGCAGGGTCGAGAGCGGCGTCATCGGCGTCAGGGGATCGACGCGGGCGCCGAGCTGAAGTCCAGCCGCGGGTGCGGCCAGGCCGGTGAGCAGGCTGGCGAACACCTCGTCGCGGAAGACGCCGGCGTCCTCGATGCGGTCGAACAGGCCGAGCCGCCAGCCCCAGGCGGCGAGCCGGTCGGCATAGGCCAGGGGGGCGCCGTCCAGGACCGCGTCGAAGCCGTCCTCCGCCGGCGGGACCGGCGCGTCGGCGGGCCGGTCGGCGGGCAGGCTGGCGGCCCAGTCGCGCCAGGCGTCGAGCCGGGCCGCGGTCCAGCTGTCCGGCGCGACGGTCTCGCCGCCGTCGACGGCGCGGGGGCTCACCGCCAGATTGGCCAGCCCGTCGTGAAAGCGCCGCTCGAACCGCATTCCGCCCCTCTTGCCCGCCAGAGTCACAAGGCTAGGCAGGGCCGGGAGCCGGCGCAATAGATGTCGTGGTCCAAGCGCCTTCGATCCACAAGATATGGGATTGGCCCCCCGCGCCTCCCGGCTGGACGGGGCGGGGGCGCGGGGCTATGTTCGCCGCGTCCGCGACGGCCTCGGCCGGCGCGGGATTCCCTTGTCGTTTGTGCGGGTTCAAGCCGTCGTGCTCAGCAAGATTTTCACCTGGTGGAGCGGCGCGACAGTCGGCGCCCTGTGGACCATCCATCGGCTCGGCCGCTTCGTCGGCGAAGACGCCATGGGCAACAAGTATTACGAGGCCAAGACCGACAAAGAGTCCTACGACAAGGGGCGCAAGCGCCGCTGGGTCGTCTACAAGGGCTATGCCGAGGCCTCCAAGATCCCGCCCGAGTGGCACGGCTGGATGCACTACACCTGGGACGACCCGCCGACGGTGACGCCGGTGCTGCGCCGCTCGTGGGAGCTGGACCACCAGCCCAACCTGACCGGCACCCCCATGGCCTACCGTCCGAAGGGCTCCATCGCCCGCGGCGGCGTGCGCGCCCCGGCCACCGGCGACTACCAGGCCTGGCGTCCGGGCGAATAGTCGTGACCACCGCGGCCGGCCAGGATCAGTGGGCTGAGACGGCGGTTGGCGCCGTGGTGCTGGCCGCGGCCGCCGGCTTCCTGATCTATGCGCTCGGCCACGCGGGCGCGGGCGGCAAGGCCGGCGGCTACCAGGTCTCGGCCCGCTTCGGCGAGGTCGGCGCCCTGGCGCCCGGCGCAGACGTGCGGGTGGCGGGGGTCAAGGTCGGGGCGGTGTCCAAGGTCGAGCTCGACCCCAAGACCTTCCTGGCCAAGGCGACCTTCTCCCTCGACCCCGACATCCAGCTGCCCACCGATTCGACGGCCAAGATCACCTCCGACGGCCTGCTCGGCGGCCAGCACGTCTCGATCTCGCCTGGGGGCGCGACGGACAACCTCAAGGCCGGCGGCGAGATCGCGAACACGCAAGGCGCCGTGGACCTGTTCGGCCTGATCGGCCGGGTGCTGCGTCCGGAAACGCCCGCTCAACCCCCGGCGGCCGCGGCCGCCGACCCCTATCCTGCTGGAGGCTGAGCCATGGCCCGCCGCATCGCGCTCCTGGGTCTCGGCGTGGCCGCCTGCGCCGCCAGCGTCGGCCTCGTGCTGGCGCAGGACCTGTCGCCGCCGCCGCCGCCCGGCTATGTGCCCGGCCAGGGCTACGCCCCCGCGCCCAGCCCGCCGGCTCAGGTCCAGCCAGGGCCGTTCCAACCGGGGCCGTTCCAGCCCGGGCCGGCGCCGACCCAGCCTCCCTCCGGTCCTCCGCCGGTGGTGACCCTGCAGCAGGCGCCGCCGCCCGAGGAGGCGACCCCGCCGCCGGAGATCGCCGAAGAGGTCAACGAGCCGCCGATCCCCGACACGCCGCCGCCGGTCAAGAAGGGCGAGGTCCAGAAGCGGCCCCGCTTCGCCTCGGCCATCCTGCAGGCGGTCGACAAGATCACCGCCCAGACCCTTCGCTTCGAGGCCAAGGTGGGCGAGCCGGTGCGCTACAAGGGGCTGGTCCTGACCGTCCACGCCTGCGAGGGCGCTGCGGGGGACGAGGGCTTCACCGACTCCATCGCCCACGTCGACGTCCAGGCCCAGCCGGAGGCCCTGTCCCGCCAGGCGGCGCGCATCGTGTTCCGCGGCTGGATGTTCGCCTCGTCGCCGGGCCTGCACCCGGTGGAGCACCCGCTCTATGACGTCTGGCTGATCGCCTGCAAGACGCCGGCCCCCGGCGCCCCGGGCGTCAAGCTGTAGAAATCCCCGTCCAGCTCCAGCGCCGCAGCCAGCCGGGCGCGGTACTGGGCGCGGCTGATCTCCTGGGCCCCGAAGGTCGCCAGGTGGTCGGTCATGAACTGGGCGTCGAGCAGGCCGTAGCCGCCGACCTTCAGCCGCGCGATCAGGTGGACCAGCGCCACCTTCGAGGCGTCGCGCGCATCCGAGAACATGCTCTCTCCGAAGAAGGCCCCGCCCAGCGACACCCCATAGAGCCCGCCGACCAGCCGGCCCTCGTCCCAGGTCTCGACGCTGTGGGCCTGGCCGCGGGCGAACAGCTCGCCGTAGAGCGCCTGGATCTGGCCGTTGATCCAGGTCTCCATCCGGCCGGGCCGCGGCGCGGCGCAGGCCTCCACCACGGCGGGAAAGGCGGTGTCGATCCGCACTTCGAAACGGTCCGACCGCACCGTGCGGGCCAGGCGCCGGGCGAGGTGGAAGCCGTTCAGCGGGATGATCCCCCGCGTCTCCGGGTCGATCAGGTAGATCCTGTCGTCGCCCCGCGCGTCGGCCATGGGGAACACCCCACGCCGATAGCAGGCGATCAGTTCGTCGGCGGCGGACAGGGCAGGCACGCCGCTTCCTTAGTCCCGACCGGGGCGTCGACCAACCGTGGGCGAGACGCCGCTTGCGGAGTTTCTCGCAAGGCGTAGCTTTTGCCTCTGTGTAACGGGGCCCCGACGGATGCGACTCCAGCTTCTAGCCGCCGTGATCGGCCTGGCCGCGACCCCGGCCGCCGCCCAGATGACCACCTTCAACGGCGGGTCGGCCAACTATTCACCCAATGCGGCGCTCGGTACGTCGCAGGACGTGCAGTCGGCCAACATCAGCCTGGCCAAGCAGTTCGCCCGGATCGACATCAGCCACAATGGCCTGATCACCCGCGGCGAGTGGGGCGCGGCGGGCCTGTTCAGCCCCGACTTCGCCAAGCTCGACAGCGACCGGGACAACAAGGTCTCGCTGGCCGAGTGGAGCGGGGGCCTGGCTGGCCGCTCCAGCCACAAGGACGATGTCGCAAGACGCGGCAGGTAGGGGACGTGATGCGTAGGATTCTCGTAGGCGGGCTCGGCGCCCTGACGGCCTGGGCCGGCGCCGCGGCCGGTTCCGGCGCCCTGGCCCAGGGCATACTGGTCGCCACCGACAATATTCCCGCCGTGGGCGACCTGCGGGCCTGCATGATCGCGGCCCGCACGGCGCTCAGCGGCACGGGCATGGTGATCCAGGTCTCGGGCGGCTCGGTGATCGGGTCGAACGAGGAGCGCACCTTCACCGTGCGCTGCGACGTCGCCGGCACGGTGCTGTTCATCGAGGCCTTCTTCCCCGGCGGCAAGGACCAGCTGGACCCGGTGATGGACGCCTTCAAGGCCAGGGCCAAGGCGCCCCTGATCGCCTCGGAGACCAAGTTCCACCAGTACACGGTCGATTGCACCCGCCAGACCAGCTGCGAGATCGATCCGCCCGCCATCTGCAAACAGGCCTATCAGTCGAGCGCCAAGCCGGCCTCCAAGGTGCTGAACAAGGTCGACTGCCGCGACGCCCAGGGCGTCTACGCCTGCACCATCGATTACGAACTCAACTGCAGCTGAGCCCGGCTGGCGGACGGCCCGGCCGGACCGCCCGCCTCAACCGCGGATGATCAGCCTTGCACGTCGGTGCACAGATTGACGGGGCAGACCAGGCTGCGCGGCACATAGCCGACGCCCGTCCCGTTACGGCCGATGAGCAGGAAGGCGCCCATCGTCGTCTCGCCCAGGGTCTGCAGGCGCTCGCCTCGCTCCACAGTGAGGCCGGTCTGCTGGGCCGGGTCGTACTGGGCGGCGCGGTACACCGGGGTGGTGTTGGTCACGACGTATTGGGTGGTGGAGGGCGTCAGATCCTTGGCCAGCTCGACGCCTGGGGCCAGCGGCGGCGCGGTTGCGGCCGCGGCGGATGCGGATGTGGCC
>DAICXL010000131.1:0-5371 GCA_027312185.1 Caulobacterales bacterium
CATGCTCCTCGTCCACCACGATCAGCCGCAGATTTGCGAAGGGCAGGAACAGGGCCGAGCGGGCGCCGACCACGATATTGCACCGGCCGGCGACCACCGCCTCCCACACCTGACGGCGGCGCGGCGGGGCGACGCCGGAATGCCATTCGGCCGGCGCCGCGCCGAAACGCGCCTCGACCCGGGCGATCACCGCCTGGGTCAGGGCGATTTCCGGCAGCAGGATCAGCACCTGGGCGGCCGGGTCGGCGGCCAGGGCGGCGGCCACGGCCTCCAGATAGACCTCGGTCTTGCCCGAGCCGGTCACCCCGTCGAGCAGGGCGACGTTGAAGCCGCCGCCCGTCGCCAGGTCGGCCAGCACCTTGGCGGCGGCGGCTTGGCTGGGGTTCAGCACCGCGCCGGGCAGGGCCAGGTCCGGCTGGGGGAAGCTGGCGTCGGCGGCGACTTCGATCCAGGCCAGGGCGCCTTCATCGACCAGGCCCTTGACCACGCCGGACGAGACCCCGGCCGCCTGGGCCAGGGCGGCGGGCTTTTGCGGTCCGGCCTGGGCGGCGTCCAGGACGCGGGCCCGGGCCGGAGTGGCGCGGGCCGGGGCTTGTCCGGTGAGGGCGAGCAGGCGCTCGGGGCGCGGCGGCGGGGCGCGCAGGCCGCGCAGGGCCATGGCCAGGGCCTCCCCCGGCGGATTGCAGGCGTAGCGCGCCGCCCAGTCGACGAAGGCCAGGGTGCCGGCGGGCAGGGCGGTGTCGTCGACCCGCCCCTGCAGCGACTTCAGCGGCCGGTTCACCCCATGGGCGTCGCGCAGCTCGACCACCACTCCGCGGATCAGGCGCGGCCCCAGCGGCGCGGCCACATGGTCGCCCACCGCCAGCTCGAGGCCTTCCGGCACGAGATAGTCGAAAGCCTCCGGCAGAGGCATCGGCAGCAGGACTTTGGCGATGGTGGCCATGGGCCTCAGATACTATCCGCTCATCCCCGCGGAAGCGGGGACCCAGGTTTGAGCGGCCGCACGTCTTGCCAAAGATCTGGGTCCCCGCTTCCGCGGGGGTGAGCGGGTCAAAAAATCAACCCGCCCTGGCCGCCAGGGCCTCGATGCGGGCGGCGGCGGCGTCCAGGATCTCGGCGGCCCGGGCCTCGGCGGAATCGCGCGAGCCTGTGTAGCCGCCCAGATTTTCCTCGGCCTGGGCCAGGCGCTGCTTCACGTCGGCCAGTTCGTCGGCCGTCATCAGGGCGGCCATCAGGAACAGGCGCAGCTCGCCGACCTGGCCGACCGCGTCGGAGACCTCGCGCACCTGGGCGTCGAACTGCCGGGCCAGGGCCTCGACGTGGGCTTCCTGCCCGTCCTCGCAGCCGACGACATAGGCGCGGCCGTTCACTTCTACCGAAACCGTGGCCATCGGCTAACCCTCCGCCTGCAGTGCGGCGCGGACCTCGGCGGCGGCGCGGCCCAGGGCGGCGGAGGCCTCGGCGGCCACCTCCTCCAGGGCGCGTTCGCGGGCGCGGGCCGCGTCGAGGTCGGCGGCCAGCTGGGCTCTGTCCTGGTCGAACAGGTCGTCGCCGCGGGCTTCCAGGGTCGCCAGCTTGTTGGAGACGCGGGCTTCCAACGAGGCCATGGCCCGGTCCAGCCTGCGGATGGCGGCGTCCAACGGACTGTCGGCTTCGCTCATGGACCGTTCCCGTAAAGCTGACTCAAAAAGGGTGGTCTTCCCTCTATAGACCACGCGCAGCGTCGACGCGAAGTCTCCGCGCGCTTGCGAAAGCGGGGCCGGCGGGGCAAAGGACGCATCTCCCCGCGCGCGCCGAAAGTCTGCCATGTCCGCCCACGATCCCGCTTCCATGCCCGCCACGCCGCAGAAGATGGCCGACGCCATCCGGGTGCTCTCGATGGACGCGGTGCACCGGGCCAAGTCCGGTCACCAGGGCATGCCCATGGGCATGGCCGACGTGGCCACGGTGCTGTTCACCCAGGCGATGAAGTATGATGCGGCCGACCCGGAATGGCCCGACCGGGACCGCTTCGTCCTCTCGGCCGGCCACGGCTCCATGCTGCTCTATGCGCTGCTGCACCTGACGGGCGCGCCGGGCATGACCATGGAGGAGATCAAGAACTTCCGGCAGTGGGGCTCCAAGACCCCGGGCCACCCAGAGTATGGCCACACCCCCGGCGTCGAGACCACCACCGGCCCCCTGGGCCAGGGCCTGGCCACGGCGGTGGGCATGGCCATGGCCGAGCGCCACCTGGCCGCCCGCTACGGCGACGATCTGGTCGACCACCGCACCTGGGTCATCGCCGGCGACGGCTGCCTGATGGAGGGCGTCAGCCACGAGGCCATCAGCCTGGCCGCCCGGCTGAAGCTCGACCGCCTGACCGTGCTCTTCGACGACAACAACACCACCATCGACGGCGAGGCGACCATCGCCGAGATCGGCGACCAGGCCGCCCGCTTCAAGGCGGCCGGCTGGGCGGTGAAGACCATCGACGGCCACGACTTCGGCCAGATCAAGAAGGCCCTAGCCTGGGCCAAGCGCCAGAAGGCCCCCAGCCTGGTCGTCTGCAAGACCAAGATCAGCAAGGGCGGCGGGCGCAAGGAAGGCGACCCCCACAGCCACGGCTACACCCTGTTCGACGCCGAGATCGCCGAGGCCCGCCAGGCCCTGATGTGGGAGGACGAGCCCTTCGTCATCCCCGAGCCGATCGAAGCGGCGTGGCGCAAGGCCGGCCGCAAGGGCTCGACCGAGCGCAAGCGCTGGGCCGCCAGGCTGAAGCGCTCGCACCACCACGAGGATTTCCATCGCGCGGTGGTCCAGAACAAGCTGCCCGCGGACGCCTTCCAAGGCCTCGAGGCCTATCTCGCCAAGATCGTCGCCGCGCCGCCGGTGAACGCCACCCGGGTGCATTCAGGCTCGGCGCTCGAAGTCCTGATCCCGGCCATACCGGAAATGATCGGCGGCTCGGCCGACCTGACCGGCTCCAACAACACCTTCGTCAAGGGCATGACCGCCTTCGACGCGCCCAAGTACGACGGGCGCTATGTGCACTACGGGGTGCGCGAGCACGGCATGGCCGCGGCCATGAACGGCATGGCCCTGCACGGGGGCGTCATCCCCTACTCCGGCACCTTCATGGCCTTCGCCGACTATTCGCGGCCGGCCATCCGCCTGGGCGCGCTGATGGGGGTGCGGGTCATCCACGTCATGACCCACGATTCCATCGGCCTGGGTGAAGACGGCCCGACCCACCAGCCGGTCGAGCATCTGGCGAGCCTGCGCGCCATCCCCAACCTCCTGGTCTTCCGCCCTGCCGACGCGGTGGAGGCGGCCGAGTGCTGGCAGGTGGCGCTGGAGGCCCAGTTCACCCCGTCGATCATGGCCCTGTCGCGCCAGAAGACCCCGGCGGTGCGCACCCAGCCGGCGGCGGAGAACCTGTCGGCCCGCGGCGCCTATGAGCTGGCCCCGTCGACCAAGGGCGCGGCCAAGGTGACCCTGTTCGCCACCGGCACCGAGGTCGGGACCGCCATGGTCGCCCGCGAGCAACTGCAGGCGGCGGGCGTGGGCACGCGGGTCGTTTCGGTCCCCTGCTGGGAGATCTTCGAGCTGCAGGACGACCTCTACCAGATCGAGACCATCGGGGCGGCGCCGGTGCGGATCGCGGTCGAGGCCGGGGTGAAGCAGGGCTGGAGCCGGTTCATCGGCGAAGGCGGCGGCTTTATCGGCATGTCCAGCTTCGGCGGCAGCGCGCCTTACGAGCGGCTGTACAAGGAGTTCGGCATCACACCCGAGGCGGTGGTGACGCTGGCCTGGGAAAAGCTGGACGCCTGACGTTCTCCTGTCATCCCGGCGGAAGCCGGGACCCAGGTTTAAGCCGTCGCGCTTCCTGCAAAGATCTGGGTCCCGGCTTCCGCCGGGATGACCGGTCATTGTTGGCCGCAGTGACCTGGGGGCCGCTTTAGGGTATAGCCGCGGCCCGTTTCCCCGTTTCGCGAGCGTTCACCCATGGGCGAGAGCCCTAAGAAGATCGGCATGGTCAGCCTGGGCTGCCCCAAGGCCCTGGTCGATTCCGAGCGGATCCTGACCCGGCTGAAGGGCGAGGGCTATCAGACCTCGGCCTCCTACGGCGGGGCCGACGCGGTGATCGTCAACACCTGCGCCTTCCTGGACTCGGCCCGCGAAGAGAGCCTGCAAGCCATCGGCGAGGCGCGCGCCTCGGGGCGGCCGGTGATCGTGACGGGGTGCCTCGGCGCCGAGCCCGAGCTGATCCTGGAGCGCTATCCGGACGTCACCATCACCGGGGCCCACGCCACCGAGGCGGTGATGGACGCCATCCACCGCCACGCGCCCGCCTCACCCTTCGCCGAGCTGGTCCCCCAGCCTCTGGGCGGCCAGAAGCTGACGCCGAAGCACTACGCCTACCTCAAGATTTCCGAGGGCTGCGACCACAAGTGCAGTTTCTGCATCATCCCGTCCCTGCGCGGCGGTCACGTCTCGCGGCCCATCGCCGAGGTGCTGCGCGAGGCCGAGGCCCTGGTGGCGTCAGGGGTCAAGGAACTGCTGGTGGTGGCCCAGGACACCTCGGCCTACGGCCTCGACATCCGCTATGAACCGGGCGAATGGCGCGGGCGGGAGTGGCGCGCCAACCTCGAGGACCTCGCCCGCGGCCTGGGCGAACTCGGGGCCTGGGTCCGCCTGCATTATGTCTATCCCTATCCGCATGTGGACGCGGTCATTCCGCTGATGGCCGAGGGCAAGGTGCTGCCCTACCTCGATATCCCGTTCCAGCACGCCAGCCCGAAGATGCTGAAGGCGATGCGCCGGCCCGCCAACCAGGAGAAGACCCTGGAGCGGATCGCCCGCTGGCGTGAGATCGCCCCCGACCTCGTCATCCGCTCGACCTTCGTGGTCGGCTTTCCTGGCGAGACCGAGGAAGACTTCGAATATCTGCTGAGCTGGCTCGAAGAGGCCCAGCTCGACCGGGTCGGGGCCTTCGCCTACGAGAACGTGGCCGGCGCCCGCGCCCGCGATCTGCCGGACCATGTGCCGGAGGCGGTCAAGCAGGCCCGCCGCGAGCGCTTCATGCTCGCCGCCGCCCGCATCAGCCGGGCCAAGCTGAAGACCCGGGTGGGCCGCACCCTGGAGGTGATGGTCGACACGGTGCGCGAGGACGGCACGGCCGTGGCCCGCTCCCGCGCCGACGCGCCGGAGATCGACGGGCATGTGTTCGTGACCCCCGGGGGATCGCTGCGTCCCGGCGACATGGTCAAGGTGCGGATCGACCGCGCCGACGCCTTCGACCTGTACGCCACCCCGACCGATCTGCGCCTGCGCGCGCCGATCGCCCCGCCGCGGCGGATGCACCGGGTCATATCCCGGTAGGACAGGC
>DAICXL010000132.1:0-5349 GCA_027312185.1 Caulobacterales bacterium
CGATGCGGGCGATGTCGCCCTGCAGCCGGGCGACCTCGGCCTCGGCATGGGCCGCCTCGCGCTCGATGCGGTCGCGCTCGATGGCCAGCCGCTGCAGCACGGCGGCGGCGACCTGCTCTTCCTCGCGCAGGGGCTTGAGCCCCTCGCCGGCTTTCAGAGCGGCGGTCTCGGCGGCGGCGGCGTCGCGGGCGGCGGCCTCGACCACGGCCTCGGCCGCCCGCAGCTCGGCCTGGGCCGCCTCACGGGCCTGCCGGGCCTCCAGCCAGCGGGCGTAGAGCGCGGCGCCCTGCAGGGCCCGCAGCTCGGCCGAGACGCGCTTGTAGGTGTCGGCCTGGCGGGCCTGGCGCCTCAGCCCGGCCAGGGACGAGTCCAGCTCGCGGGTGATGTCGTCCAGGCGGGCGAGGTTGGCCTCGGCCGCCTTCAGCCGCAGGTCGGCCTCGTGGCGGCGGGTGTGCAGGCCCGACACCCCCGCCGCTTCCTCCAGGATGCGGCGGCGGTTGGAGGGCTTGGCGGCGATCAGCTCTGAGATCTGGCCCTGGCGCACCAGGGCCGGGGAGTTGGCCCCGGTCGAGGCGTCGGCGAACAGCAGCTGCACGTCCCGGGCGCGGGTCTCCAGCCCGTTGATGCGATAGGTCGAGCCGGAGCCCCGGTCGATGCGCCGGCTCACCTCCAACAGGTCGTGGCCGTTGAACTGGGCCGGGGCGCGCCGGTCGGAATTGTCGATGGTCAGGGTGACTTCGGCGTGGTTGCGCGAGGGCCTGTGCCCCGAGCCGCCGAAGATCACGTCGTCCATGCCCTCGGCCCGCATGGCCTTGGCGGAATTGGCGCCCATCACCCAGCGCAGGGCTTCGAGCAGGTTGGACTTGCCGCAGCCGTTCGGCCCCACCACCGCCGTCAGCCCAGGCTCGATCCGGAACTCCGTCGGATCGACGAAGGACTTGAATCCCGAGAGCCTGAGCTTCTGGAAATGCACGGGCCTCTAGCCCCTCAGGCTCCGCCTACTTCAGCAGCGGGTCGATGGTGGCCGACAGCACCGCCAGGGTCTGCTCGCCGGTCAGTTCCTTGCCGTTGATGACGAAGGTCGGCGTGCCGGTGATCTTGTCCTGCTGGATCGCCTTGTCGGTGCGGGCGCGTAGCTCGCCCAGGGTCTTCTCGTCCTGGATGCAGGCGGTGATCTTGTCGTCGGTCAGGCCGGCGCCGCGGCCGACGCGGAACAGCATGCCCCGGGCGTCGCCCGTGGTGAACAGCTCGTTCTGGCTGTTGAACAGGGCGTCGATGACGCCGAAATACTTGTCCTCGCCGGCGCAGCGGGCCAGCAGGAAGCCCGCCGCCGCCACGCTCTCGGGCGGGGTCAGGAACTCCTTGAACACGTAGTTGACCTTGTTGGTGTCGACGTACTTGGCCTTGAAGGCCGGCCACACCTGTTCGTTGAAGGTGGCGCAGTGGGTGCAGGTCACCGAGGCGTACTCGACCACCGTCACCTTGGCGTTCGGATCGCCCAGGGTCATGTCGCCGGCGTCCGCCCCGGCGCCGGCGACGCCCTTGGGGCCGCAGGCGGCGGCCATGCCGACCGCGGCGGCGATGATGATCCAGCGGGAGAAGGCGCGCATGTCGGAGCTCCGAGCGTTAACAACCATTAAGATAGCGCCGATTCCAGGTCCCGGCGCCAGTGAGGCGGATGAGCGCGATAGCCGCAAAGTGGAAACCGGTTTCGGCGGTAATCGCGCTCCAGCAAAAAGGTGAGCCTTACTAACGGGTCAGGTCCCCTGACCCTGCAGGGCTCAGCGCGCCAGCATGGGCTGCAGCACGGCGTCGAGCTGGGCCAGGGACTGGCCGCCCTCCAGCCGCTTGTCGCCGATGATGAAGGTGGGGGTGGCCTGGATCTTGGCCGTCTCCATCGCGGTCTCGACCCGCGCGTTGAAGGCGTCGAGCCTGGCCTTGTCCTGCAGGCAGGCCTCGACCTGGGCGTCGGTCAGGCCGCCCACCTTGCCGGCGTCCATCAGATAGGCCTTGGCGTCGCGGCTCTGGAACAGCTTCTCCTGGCCGCGGAACAGGCTGTCGATGACGGCGAAATACTTGTCCGAGGGCGAGCAGCGGGCGACCAGGAAGCCGGCGGCGGCCAGTTCGACCGGCTGGGTCGGGAACTCGCGCAGCACGTAACGCACCTTGCCCGTGTCGATGTACTTGGCCTTGAAGGCCGGGAAGACCTCGGCGTTGAACGCCGCGCAGTGCGAGCACACCACCGAGGCGTACTCGATCACCGTCACCTTGGCCTTGTGGTCGCCCAGGGTCATGTCGCTCGGAAGGGCCGCGTTCACGGTAGGGGCGGGGGCGGCGCTCGCTGAGAGGGCGAAGGCCGACAGGGCGGCGGCGGCGAAGGCGGCGATGGCGCGGGACATGACTTGCCTCTTGGCGGGCGGAATGCAGCCGCGGAGGTGGCCCCCGCGCGCTCAGCTTGTCAATCGAGGCCAGAACCTCATGGCTCAACTGTGACGCAGCACCGCCCGGCCGAGCTTCAGCAGCGACGCCTTCAGGGGGCCGTCCGGCGCTTCGGCCAGGCTCGCGGCCAAGGCGGCTTCGTCGGCGGCGTCCAGCGGTCCGGAGGCCCGGCGCCGGGCCTTGGCGGCGGCGGCCGGCCCCGCGCCGGCGGCGGCGGCCTTCACCGGGCCCTGGACGATGCGCAGGCGCGCCACCGTCCCGGCCCCCAGATAGAGGTTCACCCGCGCCAGGATGTCGGGCGCCTGGTGCTGGATCAGCGCCGCGGCCGGCCCGTCCACCTTCAGCTCCAGCACCGCCCCGCCGCCCCCGCGCGGCTTGACCAGCTTCACCGGCTCGGTGCGCTTGGCCAGGGTCTCGCCGACGATCTCGCGCCAGCGGGTGGTCAGCGGCCCGGCGCCGGGGCCGAAACGGGCCTCCAGTTCGCCGAGCAGCTTGCCCAGCGCCCGCCCGGCCGGCGGCGGCGGGCGGCGCTGCGGCCGGGTCCGGCGCTGAGCCAGGATCAGCGCGGCCTCCTGGGCGGTGGGCAGGGAACGGCGGGCCATGGGTTCCTTATAGCGCGGCGCGACGGCCTCGTCCTTCGACAGGCTCAGGATGAGGCCGACTTTAATCAACGAGAGCGGCCCAGTAGAAAGCCTCATCCTGAGCCTGTCGAAGGGCGAGGCTTTCGGACCCGCAACTCGTGAACAAGACTCATCTCCGCCGCGCTCTTCTGGCCTGGTACGACGCCAGCGCCCGCGACCTGCCGTGGCGGGTGGGGCCGCGCGACCATGCGGCGGGCGTCCGCCAGGACCCCTACAAGGTCTGGCTGTCGGAGGTGATGCTGCAGCAAACCACCGTTCCCCACGCCACGCCCTATTTCCTGGCCTTCACCCAGCGCTGGCCGACGGTGAGCGCCCTGGCGGCCGAGGAGGACGGGGCGGTGATGAGCGCCTGGGCGGGCCTCGGCTACTACGCCCGCGCCCGCAACCTCCTGGCTTGCGCCCGGGCCGTGGCCGCCGACCACGGCGGGGTGTTCCCGGACACCGAGGCGGGCCTGCTCGCCCTGCCTGGGGTCGGCGCCTATACGGCCGCCGCCGTCGCCGCCATCGCCTTCGATCGCCCGGCCAATGTGGTCGACGGCAATGTCGAGCGGGTGATGGCGCGGCTCTTCGCCGTGGAGACGCCGCTGCCGGCCGCCAAGCCGGAGCTGAAGACCCTGGCCGCCGGCCTCGTCGGCGACGACCGCCCCGGCGACTGGGCGCAAGGCCTGATGGACCTCGGCGCTACGATCTGCCGGCCCAAGGCGCCCCTGTGCGACCGCTGTCCCGTCTCCCGTTTCTGCGCGGCCCTTACGACCGGCGCGCCGGAGGCCTATCCGCGCAAGACCGCCAAGGCCGACCGCCCGCGGCGGTTCGGCGTGGCCTATGTGGTAACGCGGGGCCGCGAGGTGGCCCTGGTCCGCCGCCCCGGCAAGGGCCTGCTCGGCGGCATGCTCGCCCTGCCGACGGGTGACTGGGGCGCGAAGGCCTTGGAGGCCCCGCCGGTCGCGGCCGACTGGCGCCCCATGGGCGAGATCGAGCACGTCTTCACCCACTTTTCCCTCACGCTACGGGTGATGCGCGCCGAGGGCGGCGACTTCGAAGGCGCGATCTGGACCCCAGCCGAGGAAGCGGGCGAGGGGCTGCCGAGCGTGTTCCTGAAGGCGCTCAGGCAGGGGATGGAGAGGTTACTGTAGAGCGGCGGATACGTCCCCCCGCCCCGCTCGCCTTCGGCGAGTCGCCCTCCCCTCCAGGGGGAGGGTAAGCAAGAAAGGCGCTGTTCTATTTTTCCTCCCCCTGGAGGGGAGGGCGACTCAGCGAAGCTGAGCGGGGCGGGGGGACGCCGGCCGGAAGCGCGGCCCTACGCCATCCCCGACCGGATCTTCGCCCGTAGCGCATCGATCGGGGCCAGGCCGCGGTCGGTCTTGACGTGCCAGAAGGTCCAGCCGTTGCAGGCCGGGGCCTGATCGACGAGAGCCCCCAGTTTGTGGATCGAGCCGCTCAGGTCGCCGGCGACCAGGCTGCCGTCGGGACGGACATGGGCGCGGCGCTTGCCCTTGGGGCACCACAGTTCGTCGCCGGGCCGCAGCAGGCCGGCTTCCAGCACCATGCCGAAGGGGATGCGCGGCTCGTCCTTCTTCGACCCGGTCACGCCCAGCAGTTCGGAGGAGGTAGGGACCACCTCGGCGATGCGCTGGCGGGCGGCGGCCACATAGGCCGCCTCGCGCTCGATGCCGATGAAGCGGCGGCCCAGGCGCTTGGCCGCAGCCCCGGTGGTGCCGACGCCGAAGAAGGGGTCCAGCACCAGGTCGCCCGGCTTGGTCGAGGCCAGCAGCACCCGGTGCAGCAGGGCCTCGGGCTTCTGGGTCGGGTGGGCCTTGTGGCCGTCCTCGCCCTTGACCCGCTCTTCGCCGGTGCACAGGGGGATGGTCCAGTCCGACCGCATCTGGATGTCGTCGTTGGCGGTCTTCAGGGCGTCGTAGTTGAAGGTGTAGCGCTTCTGAGCCCGGCTCTTGGCCGCCCAGATCAGGGTCTCGTGGGCGTTGGCGAAGCGGGTGCCCTTGAAGTTCGGCATCGGGTTGGACTTGCGCCACACCACGTCGTTCAGCACCCAGAACCCCAGGTCCTGCACCGCCACCCCGACCCGGAAGATGTTGTGGTAGCTGCCGATGACCCAGAGCGTGCCCTCGTCCTTCAGCACCCGGCGGCATTCCTTCAGCCAGGCGCGGGTGAAGGCGTCATAGACCTCGAACGAGGCGAACTGGTCCCAGTGGTCGTCGACGGCGTCGACCTTGGAATTGTCCGGCCGATGCAGGTCGCCGCCGAGCTGCAG
>DAICXL010000133.1:0-5302 GCA_027312185.1 Caulobacterales bacterium
CGAGGACGAGCTGCTGCGCATCTTCGCCGGCGAGCGGCTGGAAGCCATCATGCGGAACTTCGGCGTCGCCGAGGGCGAGGCCATCACCCACAAGTGGCTGAACTCGGCCATCGCCACGGCCCAGAAGAAGGTCGAGCAGCGCAACTACGAGATCCGCAAGAACCTGCTGAAGTACGACGACGTCGTGAACGACCAGCGCAAGGCCGTGTTCGAGCAGCGCCAGGAGTTCATGCACGACACCGACCTGTCGGACATCGTGGCCGAGTTCCGCCGGGACACCGTCGCCGACCTGGTCGCCCGCCACCTGCCGCCCAAGGCCTATGCCGAGCAGTGGGACATCGAGGGCCTGTCCGAGCGGGCCAAGTTCCTGCTCGGCCTCGACCTGCCCCTGGCCGAATGGGCCGCCGAGGAAGGCATCGGCCACGAGGACGTGGAGAAGCGGATCTTCGAGGCGGTCGAGACTCGCGCCGCCGAGCGCCTCGCCCTGATCGGCGAAGAGCAGATGCGCGGCCTCGAGAAGAACTTCCTGCTGCAGATGATCGACATGCAGTGGCGCGAGCACCTGATGCACCTCGACCACCTGCGCCAGGTCATCGGCCTCAGAGGCTACGGCCAGCGCGACCCCCTGAACGAGTACAAGACCGAGGCCTTCTCCCTGTTCGAGAAGCTGCTGGTCGAGCTGCGCCAGAACGTCACCCGCTGGGTGATGACGGTCGAGTTCTACTTCGAGCAGAACGAGCCGCCCCTGGAGACCCCGGAGCTGACCGAGATCCACCTCGACCCGTCGACCGGCGAGAACACCCTGGAGTACGGCGCCCGCGGCTATGCGGGCGGCAACATGACCCCCGAACAGCTCGAGGCCCTGCCCGTCTCGGCCCTGCCCGGCGACTGGGAAAAGACCAGCCGCAACGCCAACTGCCCCTGCGGCTCGGGCAAGAAGTTCAAACACTGCCACGGCCAGCTGGTCTGAGTTTTTCCGCTCATCCCCGCGGAAGCGGGGACCCAGGGTTTAGCCGCCGCACTTTCTGCAAAGATCTGGGTCCCCGCTTCCGCGGGGATGAGCGGGTCTATGACTGGCCTTGAATCCCCGCCCTGCCGGCCTATCTGATCCGCAACAAGTTCTGGTACAGATAAGGAGCGTTTGCGATGATCGACCGCCGGCCCTTCGACGCCCTCGGCTATGCCGACCATGGTTGGCTGAAGGGGCGCCACCACTTCTCCTTCGCCGACTATCACGACCCCAAGCGCATGAGCTGGGGCGCGCTGCGGGTGTGGAACGACGACGAGATCGCCGCGGGCACGGGCTTTCCGCCCCACCCGCACCGGGACATGGAGATCATCACCTATGTCCGCGAAGGCGCGATCACCCATGAGGATTCCCTGGGCAACAAGGGCCGCACCGAGGCCGGCGACGTCCAGGTGATGTCGGCGGGCACGGGCGTGCGCCACTCCGAGTACAACCGCGAGACCGAGCTGACCAAGATCTTCCAGATCTGGATCATCCCCGACCGCGCCGGCGGCGAGCCCTCCTGGGGCGCGGCCGCCTTCCCCAAGACCGACCGGGCCGGCCACTTCGTGCCCCTGGCCTCGGGCGTGGCCGGCGACACCGACGTCCTGCCGATCCGGGCCAACGCCCGCGTGCTGGGCGCCACGGTCGAGGCCGGCAAGACCGCCACCTACGGCGCCGACCCCGGCCGCCACCTGTACCTCGTCTCGACCAAGGGCGTGGTGGAGGTCAACGGCGTCCGGCTCAACGCCCGCGACGGCGCCGCCATCACCGGCGAGGCCGCGATCCAGGTCACGGCGGTGGACGGCGAGGCCGAGGTGGTCCTGGTCGACGCGGCCTAGCCACGGGCCGATTCCGGAGCAAGGATCGGAGTTCGGGGCGGGGCCTGGAATGAAATGCTCTCCCGCACAAGGAGATCGCATCATGACCCAGGCCCTCGTCTTCACCCTCTCGCGTCTGCCCACCCCGCTGGGGACCATGCTCGTCGCGACCGACGCGCAAGCCCGCCTGCGCGTGCTCGACTGGGACACCCACACCGAGCGCATGCAGCGCCTGCTGGACCGCCAGTACGGCAAGGGCGCCGTCCGCCTCCAGGACGGCCCGGCGCCCGAACCGCTCGCCGGCAAGCTCCAGGCCTATTTCGCCGGCGACCTCGCCGCCATCGACGACATCGCGGTGGAGACCGGCGGCACGGCGTTCCAGCGCGCGGTGTGGGCGGCGCTCCGGGCCATTCCGGCCGGCCAGACCTGGACCTACGGCCGCCTCGCCGCCCACATCGGCCGGCCGGCGGCGGTGCGCGCGGTGGGGCTGGCCAACGGGGCCAACCCGATCGGCGTCGTGGTCCCCTGCCACCGGGTCATCGGCGCCAACGGCGGCCTGACCGGCTATGGCGGCGGCATGGACCGCAAGGCCTGGCTGCTGCAGCACGAGGCCGCCCCCGCCGCCGCCCGCGCGGCGTGAGGCTTAGCCGGCGTTAGCCACCTTTTCGCAACACCTTCCCCCCATGATGGCCTCAACATCATGCGCCGGGGGGCCACGCCTTTGACTTCCAAGACCGTCTTGCTGCTGCGCGTCGTCGCCACCGTCAGCCTTCTGGCGACCAGCCTCGGCGTGCAGGGCTGCGTGGGGACCATCGCGGCCAGCGCCATCGGCGCCACCGGCAAGGTCGCCGGCTCGGCGGTCGGCGCCACCGGCCACGTCGCCGGCTCCGCCATCCGCGGCGGCCGCGGCCAGCGCGACTAACCCACAAAAGACGCCGGACCGCCCCTAGGCCACCAGGGAATAGTCCGGCGAACCGCGCAGCCGGTTGGCGTCCTTCAATGGCGGGGCGCCATAGAGCCGGCTGTAGTCGCGGCTGAACTGCGAGGGGCTCTCGTAGCCCACCGCAAAGCCCGCGCTGGCCGCGTCCATCGCCTCCACCACCATCATCCGCCGCGCCTCCTGCAGCCGCACCCGTGTGCGATACTGCAGGGGGCTGAGCGTCGTGGCCGCCTTGAAGTGGCTGTGAAACGACGAGGGGCTCATGCCGGCCTCAGCCGCCAGGCGCTCGACGCTGACCGGCTGGGCGTAGTGGCGGCGCAGCCAGGCGATGGCGCGGCTGACCTTGGCCAGGCGGCTCTCGGCGGCGGCGATGTGGCGGATCATCGGCGCCTGCGCCCCCGACAGCAGCCGATAGAGGATTTCCCGCTCGGCGAGGGGGGCCAGGGCGGGGGCGTCCGCCGGCGTATCGAGAAGGCGCGCCAGCCGCAGCGCCGCGTCCAGCAGGCCCGGCTCCACCTGGCTGACGCCCAGGGCGGGGCCCATCGGCTGCCCCATCGGCTGCCCCATCGATTGCGGAGCCGGCTCCGGCGCGCTCTGCTGGATCAGGTCGGACAGCGCCGGCAGGTCGATGTCGAGCGCCAGGCACAGGTACGGCCGCTCTAGGCTCGCCTCCAGGATCGAGCCCACCAGCGGCAGGTCGACGGACACCAGCAGGTACTTCGCCGGATCGTAGACATAGCTGCGCCCGCCCAGCTCCACCTGCTTGCGCCCCTGGGCGATGATGCACAGCGACGGCCGGTAGACCGACGGCACAGCCTCCGTCGGCCTGCAGGATCGGATAAGGCTGAGCCGGGGCAGGATGCTGGGGTGCATCCCTTCCGCCGGCACGTGACGGTCGATGATCTCGGCGAGTTCGTCGATCTGGCGCATGCCGCACCCTGTCGCCTCCCCGCGCCCGGGGCAAGAACCCGCGACGGGGTTTTGCAGGATCGTGCAAGAATCCCGGAGAGCCGTTCTACCGCCAGAGCCGTCGCTCGGACGACAAAGGCTTCAGCGCCGACGCCATCCCGGGTCGGCCCGAAGGAGCCAGAAGATCATGTCAGACACACACAGCAAGGTCGTCGTCATCACCGGGGCGAGCAGCGGCATCGGCGAGGCGACCGCCCGCACCCTGGCCGCCGCCGGCATGAAGGTCGTCCTCGGCGCCCGCCGCACCGACCGCCTGCAGGCCCATGTCCAGCAGATCCAGGCCGCGGGCGGCGAGGCCGCGTTCCAGGCCCTCGACGTCGCCGACGCCGCAGCGTTCGAGGCCTTCGTCGCCTTCGCCGAGGCCCGCTTCGGCCGCGTGGACGTCCTCGTCAACAACGCCGGCCTGATGCCGCTGTCGCCGCTGGCGGCGCTGAAGACGGACGAGTGGGACCGGATGATCGACGTCAACGTCCGCGGCGTGCTCAACGGCGTCGCCGCGGTCCTGCCGCGCTTCCAGGCGCAGGGCGGCGGCCATGTGGTCAACGTCGCCTCGGTCGCGGCCCACGGCGTGTGGCCGACGACGGCGGTCTATTCGGCGACCAAGGCCGCGGTGTGGAACATCACCGAGGGGCTGCGGCAGGAGCATCCGCAGATCCGCACCACGATCATCTCGCCCGGCGTCGTGGAGAGCGAGCTGGCCGCCACCATCACCGACCCCGACACCGCCGCCTACATCGAACAGGCGCGGATGGTCGCCCTCAAGCCCGACGTCATCGCCCAGGCCATCCGCTACGCCATCGACCAACCCGCCGACGTCGCCATCAACGAGATGATCGTGCGCCCGATGGGCGGGGCCTTCTGACAGCCGGAGGGGGGGCGGGCGCGCCGCAACGCGCGCGGCGGAGGGCGATGCGGAGCGGCTGGCCGCGATCGGGATGCAGATCGCCGAGGCCCCGTCGCCGGCCCCGCCCTCCGTGGCTGCCGCGACTGACCCCCGCCCCCGCCGCCATTCTCGGACTTGGCCCGGACTCCAGCTAGCCCCCCACGCAGGGCGTAACGCCCGATGTCTGCAATGGGCTCATAGGTGACGTTGAAAGGCCTGCTTCCGCGAGAAGCTCGCCTAGCTAGTGGCTTCAAGAGACCGTACGGCTGGCTAGGTTTTGATCGTCTGGCGAGCGTTGGCGCGCACCCCAACCAGTGAACGTTACCGCGTCAGCCTTCCGCATCTCGTTGGCGAGTTCATTGACCCTGGCCTTTCCGATTACGTGTCGCTCCAGGACCTTCGGCCAGAGGTCACGCCAAGCGGCCGTTGCAGGCGCCTCTGGGATCAGGTCACGAAGGAAGGACTCCGCGAGGCGCTCTTCACCGCTCAGGAAAGCCCAGGAGGAATCAGGGGCCAACCCTGCGAGAGATCCGAACATCTCGCCTTGTTTAGTAGCGGCGACGGCGGCATTCATCTTGGCCACGCCCCTAGCTTCTTCCTGCTTCCGCAGGGCCTTGATCTGGCAACTTCGAAAAACCTCAAGTCCCACCCGGCTGCGCGTACCGTAGACCAAGCTGTAGAGC
>DAICXL010000134.1:0-5190 GCA_027312185.1 Caulobacterales bacterium
CAACTGCCGCAGAGCGGCCTCGGTATCGGCATGCCGGTAGCGGCGCAGCTCGGCACCGGCCAGCCGGGCGCCGTCGATGTGGACGCCCAGCCCCGCGCCCTTGGCGGTGCGGATGAGGCGCTCGAGCGCTTCAGGCGGATAGACCGTGCCGTATTCGGTGGCGTCGGTGAGCGACAGGGCGGCGGGGGACTGATGGTGCGCGTCGTCGCCCTGGGCCACGGCCGCAGAGAGGGCGGCCGGGTCGATCCGCCCCGAGGCGCCCGGCAGGCCAAGGACGGCCAGGCCCCCGCCCATGAAGCTGGGGGCGCCGGCCTCGCTGATCGTCACGTGGGCGGCCTCATGGGCCATCACCGCCTCGAACGGGCGGGCCAGCATCGACAGGGCCAGGGCGTTGGCGGCGGTGCCGGAGGCGAGGAAGCGCACCTCGGCCTCGGCGTCGAGCATCGCCCGCACCATGTCGGCGGCCTCCCGCGTGAGCGGATCCTCGCCATAGGCCGGCGCGGCGCCGGCGTTGGCGCGCACCAGGGCCGCCATCGCCTCCGGCGCGACGGCGGCGGTGTTGTCGGAGGCGAAGTCCTGTCGCAGCGGCCTAGGCAGCTTAGCGTCTCGCCGGCGCGAAGGCTTCGCCGACGGTGAGGCGGTTGGTGCGCAGGGTCCCGTCCGGGCCGACGGCGGCGATGGCGAATACCTTCACGCCCGGCTTGATCACCGACGGGTCGGTGGGGAAGGAGGCGATGATCGGCATGCCCTCGGGGACCACGATCTTGCGCTCGCCGCCCGGGAAGGTGACGGTCAGTTCGCGTCCCGTGGCGCTGCGGCTCACCGATGAGACGGTGGCGTTGGTCATCATCTGGCCGGGCGCGGCCCCCGCCTGGGTCATGGGCCGGTTGCCCTCGCCGGCCCGCGAGCCCGGCTCGAACATCCGTAACTCGATCGAGCGGCCGACCCCGTCGGCCTCGGTGACGTTGGCGGTGGCGACGAAGGCGCCCGGCTTGATGGCGTCGAAGTCGACCGGCCGTGTCTCGACCACCACGAAGTCGGGTGTGAACCCGACGGTCAGCTCCTTGCCGTCGGCGCCTCTCACCTTCAGGCCGCTGGTCTCGACGGCGGTCACCACCCCGTCGACCCGCACATTGGCCGGGGGAGGGGGCGCCTGGGCGACGGCGGCCCCGGCCAGGACTATGGCGACGGCGAAGCCGGCAAGGATGGAGCGGTGCACGGGCGTAGCCTCCTGGCCTGATGGCGACCGCATAGCGCCACGCTTCGAAGTCCGCTGCAACCGGCGCTTAGGTCGGCGTTAAGCCGCCTGGGCGCAAGCTGGCCCAAACGGACGATGCCGTTCTTTGGGAGGCTACCGCCATGTCGGTGACCCGATCCTTCTCGGCCACCAAGTATGCGCCCGACCATTTCGAGCCGGAGATCGACGCCGATCCCCAGGCCCAGCGCCGCCTGCGCGGTCAGCTGGAGCAGATCGACTACACCGCCTACATCTCCAACCGGGAGGTGATCGGCCAGGTCATCGGCGCTGCGGACGCGGCCCGGTTCCAGAAACTGGCCGTCGCCGCCGCCACCGCCCGCGCCCGCTGGGTGGCGGAAGCCTTGGCCATGGCCGACTCCGGAGCGGCCGGTGCGGCGCAGGTCGCCAAGCTGGCCGAGATGCGCGCCGCCTACCAGGAACTGGCCGAGGCCTATGAGGCCCTGAGGCGGATGATCGAGCGCGGCTACCTGACCTACAAGCCTGCCGCCACGGCGTGATCGAAAGCTAGGCCGTTCTGTCGCCTAGCCGACCAATTTGACGTGATCTGTCCGGCTATTACAGTGCCCTGATGAGCCCGCCTAGCGTCGCGCACGAGCGCCTCAGATCCGCGACGCGCGACGCCCATGGGGCGCTCGAGGCCGCCTTGGACGCAGTGACCCAGCTGTCCTCGCCGGAGGGCCGGCGCCGGCTGGCGCCCCGCTATCTTGCCTTTCACGCCGCCGCAGACGCCCTGTTCGAGCGCTGGTTGGCGGAGGTGCCGGGACTCGACGGCGTCTCCCGCCGCCGGGCCGGGCTGGTCCGCGCCGGGCTGCGCGCCCTCGGCCTGGAGCCCGTAGTCGCCGGCCCGCCGGCCCCGATTCTCGACGGCGCGCCGGAGGCCCTGGGCTTCCTCTATGTCGTGGAGGGCTCGACCCTCGGCGGACGGATGATCCTGCGCGAGGTCGCCGCCCGCGCCGGGGAGACGGCCGGCCTCGCCTTCATGGACCCCTACGGCGCCCGCACCGGCGAGGCGTGGCGCGCCTTCCTCGGCGTGCTGGAGCGCGAGGTCGCGCACGATCCCGAGCGGCTGGACCGGGCCGAGGCCGGGGCGGCGGCGGGGTTCGCCTATGCCCGAGCCTGTCTGTGCGGCGCGGCATGAGCGACACGCCCGATCTCGCCGCCTGCGATCGCGAGCCGATTCACGTTCCGGGCGCGATTCAGCCGCACGGCATGCTGCTGGTCGTTTCCGTCCCGGACCTGACCGTCCGGCGCGTGGCGGGCGCCGTCGAGGCGCGCCTGGGCCGCGGCGCCTGGGAGGGACGGCCCCTGGCCGAACTGATCGGCGAAGCCATGACCGCCCGCGCCGCCGCCATCGTGGCGGGACCGCTGGGCGGCTATCTCGGCGAGATGGAAGGCGTGGGTGGGGAACGCCTTGAGCTCAGCGCCAACCGGGGCGACGACTGGCTGCTCGTCGAGCTCGAGCCGGCGCCCGACGACGCCCAGCCCGCCGCGGTCGTCCTGGCCGGGCTGGAGGCCTCCGCCGCAGCCTTCGAGCGGGCCGCGACCCTGCAGGACGTCTGCGACGTGGCCGCGGTCGAATTCCGCCGCCTGACCGGCTTCGACCGGGTCATGGTCTACCGCTTCCTCGACGACGGCGCCGGCCGGGTGCTGTCCGAGGCCAAGGCCGACGGCCAGCACGCCTTCCTTCACCACCACTTTCCCGCCACCGACATCCCCCGCCAGGCCCGGGCTCTGTATGTCCGCAACCTGGTGCGGGTGATCCCGCAGGCCGACTATGTCCCGGCCCCGCTGCGGCCCGCTGAGACGCCGGGCGAGCCGCTGGATCTCAGCGACAGCGCTCTGCGCAGCGTGTCGCCCATCCACCTGCAGTACCTGCGAAACATGGGGGTGGGGGCGTCCGCCTCCTTCTCGGTGGTGACCGACGGCGCCCTGTGGGGCCTGATCGCCTGCCACAACGAGACGCCGCGCCGGCTCGGCTATGAGACCCGCTCGGCCGGCCGGGCGCTGGCCCGCGCGCTGGGCCGCCAGATCAAGGCCAAGGAAGAGGCGGAGACCTATCGCGAGCGCATGCGCCTGCGCAGTTTCGAAGACGACATCGTCGGCCTGCTGTCGCGGGAGGGCTCGCTCGACGACGCCCTTTCCCGCCACCTTTCCGAGGTGCGGCTGATGCTGCGCGGCGACGGGGTCGCGGTGATCCGCGGGGCTGAACTGGTCAGCGGCGGCGTCGTACCGAAGGAGACCGAGATCCGCGGCCTGGCGGACTGGGCGGCGAGGCGCGGCGGCGACCCGGTCTTCGCCACCGACCGGCTGGAGACCGCCTATCCACCGGCGGAGCGCTTTCGGAAGAACGGCAGCGGCGTCCTGGTCCTGACCCTGTCGGCCGACGAGCCGTGGGTGCTGATGTGGTTTCGCGCCGAGCAGGTCGAGGTGGTCGAATGGGCGGGCAACCCGCACAAGGCCGTCAACGGCGACGCCTCGACGGCCTTGTCGCCGCGGGCCTCCTTCGCCGCCTGGCGCGAGGTGGTGCAGGGCCGCTCGCGCCGCTGGACCCTGGCGGAGATCGAGGCGGCTGGGCGCCTCGGCGACGCCGTGCGCGATGTGCGCCAGAGCCGTCGCCTCAAGGAGCTGAACCGCCGCCTCGGCGAGACCCTGAAGGACAAGGACCAGCTGATCGAGCAGAAGCAGTACCTGATCGGCGAGGTGAACCACCGGGTGCAGAACAGCCTGCAACTGGTGTCGAGCTTCCTGAGCCTGCAGGCCCGCACGTCGGATAGTCCGGAGTTGAAGGCGGCGATCACCGAGGCCAACCGGCGGCTCAGCGCCGTGGCCCTGGTGCACCGGCGCCTGTACCGGGGCGACCACATCGAGACCGTCGACGCCGCCCGCTACCTCGAAGAACTTTGCGACGACACGCTCAGCGCCATGGGGCCGGAGTGGGGGCCTCAGGCCGTGATCGACCTCGCCCCGACCCTCCTGCCCATCGACCGGGCCATCAGCCTGGGCCTGGTGCTGACCGAGCTGATGATCAACATCAACAAGTACGCCTATGGCGGGGGCGCCGGGCCGGTCTTGGTCAAGCTGGAGGAAGAGCGCGCCAATGTGGTGCTCACCGTCGCCGACAAGGGCGGCGGGCGCGTCTCGCCCCGCCAGGGCTTCGGCTCGCGGATGATGGCGGCCCTGGTCGGCCAGCTCGGCGGCGAGCTCGCCTACGAGGACAACGCCCCGGGGCTGAAGGCCGTGCTGACGGCGCCGAGCTCCGTGCGGTCGTAAGACCGAAGGGGTGAGGCGTAGAAAAGCCCCGCCGGATCGCTCCGACGGGGCTCTTTCGTTTCGGATCGTGGCGGGGGCCTAGGCCCTGAGGCCCGATTCCAGCTCTCGGCCCGTCGCCAGCTCGCCGGCGCGCTCGCGCTCGACAAGGCGGCGGTAAGTCGCCAGGGCCTGACCGACGACCTGGTCCATGTTGTAGTACTTGTAGGTCGCCAGCCGCCCGACGAACGACACGTCCGGCCGCGCCAGCGCCAGGGCCTCGTACTTCTTGTACAGGACCTGGTTCTCCTCGCGGGGGATCGGGTAGTAGGGGTCGCCTTCGGCGCTCGGATACTCGAAGGTGATCGAGGTCTTGGCGTGCTTCTGGCCGGTCAGGTGCTTGTACTCGGAAATCCGCGTGTAGGGCGTGTCCGGGTGCGGATAGTTGACCACGGCCACCGGCTGGTACTGCTCCATGTCGTGGGTCTGGTGCACGAAACGCAGCGACCGGTAGGGCAGCTTGCCGTAGCGGAAGTCGAAGAACTCATCGACCGGACCGGTGAACACCAGGCGGTCGTAGAGCACGTCATCCTTCACGTCCGCGAACTCGGTCTCGGTCATGATGGTGATGTTGTCGTGGTCCAGCATGTTCTCGAACATGTGGGTGAAGCCCAGCTTCGGCATGG
>DAICXL010000135.1:0-299 GCA_027312185.1 Caulobacterales bacterium
TTTTTGCACGGCGGTATGGTAGGCGAGCAGCTGGATCGGGACCGCATAGACCATCGGCGCGATGATCGGATCGCACGGCGGGACCAGCACCACCTTGTTGGCCGCGTGCGCACTGGCCCCGCCGCCTTCGTCGGTGATCAGGATGATCGGCGAGCCGCCCCGGGCCGCCACCTCCTGCAGGTTGGAGAGGGTCTTCTCCAGGAGCTCGCCGGACGGGGCGATCACCACCACCGGCATGTGTTCGTCGACGAGGGCCAAGGGGCCGTGCTTGAGCTCTCCGGCCGCATAACCTTCTGCGT
>DAICXL010000135.1:309-5155 GCA_027312185.1 Caulobacterales bacterium
GGTCTCGGCGATCAGGCGCGGCGCCTCCATCAGCACCTGCACCAGGCGGGCGGTTTCGGCGTCGTCGATCCGGCCGCGGGCGTGCGCGGCGGCGACGGCGAGGGCGCTCAGGGCGGCGAGCTGGGCGGTAAAGGCCTTGGTCGAGGCGACCCCGATCTCCGGCCCGGCGTGGGTCGGCCACATCCGGTCGGCTTCCCGGGCCATGGACGACTGGTGGGAATTGACCACCGCGGCGGTGGGCAGCCCTTGCGCCTTGCACCAGCGCAGCGCCGCCAGGGTGTCGGCGGTCTCGCCCGATTGGGATATGGCCAGGGCGAGCGTCCCAGGGACCACCGCCGGCTCGCGGTAGCGGAACTCTGAGGCGATCTCGACGTCGACCGGCAGGCCGGCCAGGCGCTCGAACAGGTACTTGGCGGTCAAGCCGGCGAAATAGGCGGTGCCGCAGGCCACGATCTGGATGCGCGGGATGGCGGCGAAGTCGAAGCCGTCGGGGGCGCTGGCCCGGCCCGTCACCGGATCGAGATAGGCCGAGAGCGTGTGCTGGATCGCGTCCGGCTGCTCATGGATCTCCTTTTCCATGAAGTGGCGGTAGTTGCCCTTCTCGACCAGGGCGGCGGAGGCGGCGACCTGGTGCCGTGCGCGCCGCACCGCCGCGCCGGTCGCGTCGAACACCTGGGCTCCGGCGTGGTCGATGGCCACGTAGTCGCCTTCGTCGAGGTAGGCGACGGACTGGGTGAACGGGCCGACCGCGAGCGCATCCGAGCCGATGAACATCTCGCCTTCGCCGTAGCCGACCACCAGCGGGCTGCCCCGGCGGGCGCCCATCACCAGGGCGTCCCGCCCCTCGACGAGGACCGCCAGGGCGTAAGCGCCCTCAAGCTTGTCCAGCGTGGCCTTGAAGGCCGCCAGGGGCTCAGCGCCGCTTTCGAGCGCCTCGTCGAGCAGGTGGGCGATCACTTCGGTGTCGGTCTCGCTTTCAAAGCTATGGCCGGCGGCGACGAGGCCAGCCTTCAGCGCGGCGAAGTTCTCGATGATGCCGTTGTGCACCACGGCGACGCGCCCGTCGAAGGACACGTGGGGATGTGCGTTGATGTCGTTAGGGGCGCCATGGGTGGCCCAGCGGGTGTGGCCGATGCCAACCGAGCCGCCGATGGGCTCCTGCGCCAGCCGCTCCTCGAGGGCGCGGATCTTGCCCTTGGCCCGGCGGCGGTCCAGGCGGCCGGCGTCCAGGGTGGCGATACCGGCAGAGTCATAGCCGCGGTACTCCAGCCGCTTGAGGCTCTCGAGCAGCCTGTCCGCCACGGGCCTGATCCCGACGATGCCGATGATGCCGCACATGATTCGGTCCGTAGCCCCCGTGTCCGGCCGCGCTTTAGCACTCTCGAAGGGCGCGGAGGGTAAACTCCGATTTCGATTCGTTTCCCATGTCAGCCATCCACGGAGTAATCATGGCGCGAGACGGCGGCGAGAGACCGATGGGCAAGCCTGAACCTGTGAAGCGCGGCTATTTCGGAACCGACGGGATCAGGGGACGGGCCAACACCCATCCGATGACCGCCGAGGTCGCCCTGCGCGTGGGCCTGGCCGCGGGCAAGCTGTTCCGCCGCGACCCGGACCGCCGCCACCTCGTGGTCATCGGCAAGGACACCCGCCTGTCTGGCTATATGATCGAGCCGGCCCTGGTGGCGGGTTTCGCGTCCGTCGGCATGGATGTGCGCCTGTTCGGGCCGCTGCCGACCCCGGCGGTGGCGATGATGACCCGCTCCATGCGCGCCGACCTCGGCGTCATGGTCTCGGCCTCGCACAACGACTTCGCCGACAACGGCATCAAGCTGTTCGGCCCCGATGGCTACAAGCTCTCCGACAGCCGGGAAGCCCAGATCGAGGCCCTGATGGACGAGGGCCTGCAGGAGGGGCTCGCCGAGCCCCGGGCCCTGGGCCGCGTGCAGCGGATCGACGACGCCCAGGCCCGCTATGTCGAGATCGCCAAGGCGACCTATCCGCGCCACCTGACCCTCGCCGGCCTGCGCATCGTCATCGATTGCGCCAACGGCGCCGCCTACAAGGTCGCGCCCACCGCCCTCTACGAGCTGGGCGCCGAGGTCATCCCTGTCGGCGTCTCGCCCAACGGGACCAACATCAACGAGGAATGCGGCTCCACCCATCCCCAGGCCATGGCCCGGGCGGTGAAGGAATACCGCGCCGACATCGGCATCGCCCTAGACGGCGACGCCGACCGGCTGGTGATCTGCGACGAGCGCGGGACCGTCGTCGACGGCGACCAGATCATGGCCATCATCGCCAGCAACTGGGCCGCCGAAGGCCGGCTCAAGGGCGGCGGCGTCGTGGCCACAGTCATGTCCAATCTGGGGCTGGAGCGGTTCCTGACCGAGAAGGGGCTTAAGCTGGAGCGCACGGCCGTCGGCGACCGCTACGTCATGGAGCGCATGCGCTCGGGCGGCTTCAACCTCGGCGGCGAGGCCTCTGGCCACATCATCCTGTCGGACGTCTCCACCACGGGCGACGGCCTAATCGCCGCCCTGCAGGTGCTGGCGGTGATGGTCCAGTCGGGCAAGCCGATGAGTTCGCTGGCCCGCCAATATGAGCCCGCGCCGCAGAAGATGGAGAACGTGCGCTTCAAGGGCGGCGAGCCGCTCAAGAACGCCGGCGTCTGCGCCGCCATCGCCGACGCCGAGGCGCGCCTCAACGGTTCCGGCCGTGTCCTGGTCCGCGCCTCGGGCACCGAGCCCCTGATTCGCATCATGGCCGAGGGCGACGACGAGGGCCTGATCGATCAGGTCATCAAGGATATCGCCGGCAAGGTCCGCGAGGCGGCCGCCTGAACCGTCCAGCCGCTCGACGCCGGCGCGGGAACCAGCGGTCCCGTTAACGGTTGTCCCACTGCGACGGCGAGCGGATGGGCGGGATGAGACGGAATTACCCTCGGACCCAGCCTTTGTTGGTGCGCAGTCCTGACCCCCTGCCGCGCTGGGTGCGCCTCGCCGCCGTGTGGTCGGCGGTGGCCGTCGCCCTGGTTCTGCTGTCCCGGGCCATGACGGTCGCCGGCATCGACGACCCGGGTCCGCCGCCCATGGTCGTCGCCCAAGTCGCGCCCTAGCCCGCGCCCTAGATTTCCTGATTGTAGGCGCCGACCTCGGGCCGCTTGCCCAGGCGCGGCTTCACTTCCTTATGGAACAGGGCCCGCATGTCGTCGGCCGACTGCATGCTCTCGACCACGACGACCAGCTCCGGCTTGTTGGACGAGGCGCGCACGAGCACCCACGAGCCGTCCTCCAGAGTGACGCGTACGCCGTTGACGGTGACCAGGTCGCGGATTCTGCGTCCCAGGATCGAGCCGCCGGAAGCGGCCAGGGCTTCGTAGTCGGCGACGATGTCGTCCACCACGCCGTACTTGGTCTCGTCGGCGCAGTGGGGGCTCATGGTCAGGGAGGTGAAGGCGACGGGCAGGGCCTTCTTGAGTTCGGAAAGCCTCTTGCCCGGATTGCGGTCGAGCATGCCGAGCACCGCCGCGGCCGCCACCAGCCCGTCATCGTAGCCGCGGCCGTAGGGGGCGTTGAAGAAGAAATGGCCGGACTTCTCGAAGCCGGCCAGGGCGCCGAGTTCGGCGGTCTTGCGCTTGATGTAGCTGTGGCCGGTCTTCCAGTAGACCGTCTTGGCTCCATTGGCCTTGAGGATTGAATCGGTTGCGTAAAGTCCGGTCGACTTCACGTCGACGATGAAGGTCGAGCCCGGGTGCAGGGCCGACAGGTCGCGGGCCAGCATCAGCCCGATCTTGTCGGCGAAGATCTCCTCGCCCTCGTCGTCCACCACCCCGCAGCGGTCGCCGTCGCCGTCGAAGCCGAGGGCCAGATCGGCGCCCTCGCGGATGACGGTCTCAGCCATCGCGTGCAGCATCTCGTGGTCTTCGGGGTTCGGGTTGTACTTGGGGAAGGTGTAGTCGAGGTCCACGTCCATCGGGATCACCTCGGCCCCCATCCGCCGCAGGGCCTCGGGGGCGAAGGCGCCCGCCGTGCCGTTGCCGCAGGCGCAGACCACGCGCAGCCTGCGGTTCAGGGTCAGCCCGGCCGAGACGTCGGCGATATAGCGTTCCATCACCCCCTCGACCCGGGTGAGCTTTCCGCCGGAACGTTCGACGCCGGCTCCGGAAAGCACGATTTCCTTCAGCCGGCCCATCTCGTCGGGACCGAAGGTGAGGGGCTTTTGCGCGCCCATCTTCACCCCGGTCCAGCCGTTCTCGTTGTGGCTGGCGGTGACCATGGCGACGCAGGGCGCGTCGAGATCGAACTGGGCGAAATAGGCCATCGGCGACAGCGCGAGGCCGATATCCAGCACCTCGCAGCCGGCGCTCATCAGGCCCAGGGTCAGGGCCTGCTTCACGGCCAGCGAATAGGCGCGGAAGTCGTGGCCCACGGCGATGCGCGGCCGAACCCCGATCTCGTGGATATAGGTCCCGAGGCCGAGCGCCTGGACGCCAAGGAGGTTGATCTCCTTGTCCAGGATCCAGCGCGCGTCGTACTCCCGAAACCCCGTCGGCTTGACGAGCGCGGTGGTCTCGAAGGCCAGGGTGTTGGGGACGATATCGACGCGGGGGGGCAGGGGCATGGAAGGCTCCGTGAGGTCCGGCCTGCTTCTTAGACCGTCACACGTTGCAAAATCTCAAAGGGCGCCCTTGAGGTCGACCTGCCGCTGCTGCGCCTGCAATGCTATGAAGGCCTGGATGAAGGCAAGGCGCTGTATGAGTGGAAATATGGCAAGCAGTTGCTCTACACGCAGATCCTGAAGGAGAAGCTGAACGATGTCATCGGCGACGCCGAAACGCTTCAGG
>DAICXL010000136.1:0-5148 GCA_027312185.1 Caulobacterales bacterium
CCCTTCCCGATCCGTCACCCGGTCGAGGCCAACGGCATCTTCGTCGAGATGGACGAGCCGACTTTGGAGCGTCTGCGCGGCGAAGGCTGGTTCGTCTATCGGTTCCTGGACGGCACGGTGCGCTTCATGTGCTCGTGGGCCACCACCGGCGAGGCGGTGGACGAGCTGGGCGACGCGCTGCGGCGCGTGGCCTGACGCCTTGCCGCTCAGGCCGCCGCGGCGTCCTGGTTCACCGGTAGCGGGAAGCGCTCGACCCGTTCGGCGCTGACGTAGGGGAAGCGGTCGAAGTGGCGGAAGCGGTAGACTTGGTCGACGCAGGGGTAGTCGACCGTCGCCCCCCGCATCAGGTCCGGGTCGATCCCGCGCGCGCCGCTGTCGGGCAGATAGGCGTCGGCGAAGGCGATGAGCGAGGCGGCGAGGCCGTGCGTCACCTGCTTGAACAGGCGCCCGTCGAGGTCGGCCTCTCCCACCAGCTTCAGCCGGGCGTCGAAGCCGGCGGCGGCCATGCGCAGGGCCTGGGCCTGCTTGTGCTCGGGCCGCGAGATCGGGTCGACGGCGGCGTTGACCATGCGAAAGCGCGTGCCCCCGTCCGCCGCGGCGGCCCGCTGGATGTCCAGGTGGGGCGGATAGCCCATGTCGCGGATCAGGTCCTGGTCGCGGCCGTAGAAGTCCGCGGCCTCGCGGCTGTCGAAGCTGAAGGCGCGGCTGGTCCGGCACAGCAGCTGGACCCCGCCGAAGGGGATGCGAATCTCGTGGTCAGTCCCGCCGCCGGCATAGTTGGTGGGCGCCTGGACATAGGAGGAGTTGTCGAGCACCGCCGCCAAGGTCCCCGGCGCGAGCTTGGCCATCATCTGGGCGATATAGCCGCCGTGGGACGAGCCCAGCGCCACGATCCGCCGCACGTCGAAGGCCGGGCCGCGGGCGAGGATGTCCCCGAGCACCCTCAGGTGGTCCAGGGCCTGGACGACGCCGAAGTTCTGGGTGTCGCCCCCCGGCATGTCGAGGAAGGCCGGGATCTCGGGGCTGACCGGCGACCCGATGAACGCCGCGCAGAGACCCGCGACGTCGCGCCAGTCGGCCACCTTCAGGCCGTAAGCCTGGGCGAGGCCCGCCAGCTGCAGATGCTGAGGCGTGTCGAGGCGCAGCGCAGCGCCGTTGTCCAGGCGCGCATGCAGACAGTGATAGTCGACGCTGACCGCAGCCATGCCATGGGCCTTGGCGACATGGCGGCGCAGCTTGCGAGAATAGGACGGCTCGGAATCGCCCCCGAAACCGGGGATCAGGAAGACCAGGCCGCGGGCGGGGGTCTCGTCCGGCCAGTGGATGCTGTAGCGAAGCGGCGTTGTCCTGGGCTTGCCGGTTTCGAAGTCCTCGGCGCCCTCGATCTCGCGATCTTCGTCCTGCATCGCCGTCCCCGCTGTACTGGGATCAAGCTCGTCCAACGTGGTTAACACAGCCATAAGGGCTTCCGGTGCGAAGCGCCCGGGCTTATCTCGGTACGTGATGAACTATACGATCACCGCCAATGGCCAGCGCTTCGAAGGCGAGGCAAAGCCGGACCTGCCGCTGGTGTGGGTGCTGCGCGACAACCTGGGGCGCAACGCGGTGATGATCGGCTGCGGCCGGGGCAGCTGCGGCGCCTGCACCGTTCGGCTGAACGGCGAGATCGTGCATTCGTGCCAGATCCCCATCTCCGACGCCAATGGCGCGGTGATCACCACACCCGGGTACAAGCCGCCCGTTCCAGCCCCGCCATCCTCGCGCGAAGCGTAAGCGGAGGCCCGAGTCCCTGCAGGGACCGATCTAGCTGAAGCCCCGGCCGTCACGCTCCCGTCGCGCGTCCGTCGCGTCGCCTTCATCGCTCCTGACTACTCCGGCCCCAAACGGGGATTGGATCATGATCATGGGTAAGTTGAAGAGCCGCGCGCTGGCCGGCGTGAGCCTGGTCGTGCTGACGGCCGGGGTCGCTCAGGCCCAGGAGGTTGTTCGCAGCGCCGGCGGCCAGGTCGAGGCCCTGGTGGTCACGGTGCAGAAGCGCGAGCAGAGCACCCTCGAGGCGCCCATGGCGCTAACCGCCTACAGCGGCAATTTCCTTGATCGCCTCGGCATCAAGCAGTTCGACCAGCTGTCGCTGTTCGTCCCCGGCTTCGAGGTGCAGAACCAGTCGCCCAACAACCCCAGCTTCGTGATGCGGGGCATCACCTCCGACACCGGCGACTCGGCGGCTGAGCCGCGGGTGTCGGTGTTCCAGGACGGGGTGTCGATCTCCAAGGCCCGGGGTTCGTTCGTCGAGCTGTTCGACGTGGAGCGGGTGGAAGTGGCCAAGGGGCCGCAGTCGACCCTGTTCGGCCGCGGCGCCCTGATCGGCGCCGTCAACATCGTCCAGGCCAAGGCCGACCCGACCCGGGCCGATTGGAACGTCGTCGGCGAGATCGGCTCCTACGACTACACAGTGGCCGAGGGCATGATCAACGTCCCGATCGGCGACACCTTTGCGGTGCGCCTGTCGGGCCGGGCCAAGGACCGGGACGGCTATGTCACCAACCTGCTCGGCGGGGCCGATTTCAACGCGATCAAGACCCGCGCCGCGCGCCTAGCCCTGAACTGGCGGCCGAGCTCGGCGGTTAAAGCGGACCTGCTGGTCAACTATGAGGAAGATCAGCCCAGCGGCACCTCCTTCAAGTCCGGAGCCTACAGCCCCACTGATCCGCTCACCGGCCGGGTGCTTGGCGGGCGCGAGGCCCACAAGGGCGCGGCCCTGGCGGCGGCAAGCGGCTTCGAGGGCGGCCAGAGCCTCGGCGTCGATCGCTACGTCTGGGGCGCCACCGCCCTGGTCGATATCAAGCTCAGCGACGCCTTCAACCTGTCGTCGATCTCGGCCTATCGCCGGTTCCAGGCCACCGAGGTGTTCGACGCCGACGGCATGTCCCTGCCCCTGCTCACCGCCGCCGAGGACGCTCGAGGCAAGCAGTGGAGCCAGGAGTTGCGGCTGGGCTGGGACGGGGGCGGCCGTTGGCTGGGCTTCGTCGGCGCCAGCGTCTTTCGCGAGGAAGGCGAGCGCCGCGTCCCCACCCAGTTCGACGAGCGCCTGGCCCTGGCCCAGTTCACCGGTCAACTCAACGGCGCGGCGGCCGGCACGCGCCTGCCCGCCACGACCCCGGCGCCCTACCCGCTGTTCGCCAACACCGCCTTCACTGGCGCCCTGGTGCAGGGCGCCGCGGCGGCGCTGAGCGGCAACCGGCTGATCATCCCGGCCGCCACGGCCGCCGCCATCGCCGGGCGGATGCGGGCCGACTACCTGGAGCAGGCGATCGACGCCAGCGAGCTGACTTCCTACGACATCTTCGCCGACGCTACCTTCAAGGCCACCGACAAGCTCGAGTTCTCCGCCGGCGCCCGCCTGACCAGCGACGACCGCACGACGCGCTTCTCCTCGTCGGTGATCGGCGGACGCAGCGTGCTGGGCGGCGTGATCGGCGCCGCCGGCGTCGCGGCCAGCGGACGGGCGGCCGACATCGCCACCGCCAACCAGTTGGTCGGCGGCCTGGCGGCCTTTGGCTCCAACCCCGCCGCGCCCCTGCCCCTGTTCGCACTCAGCGCGCAGCCGACCGCCAACAACGGCGACGTGATCAGCCAGGACCGCGACAGCTCGGGCGTCACCTGGCGCTTCGTCGGCCGCTACGCCTTCACCCCGGAGGTCAACGCCTTCGCCAGCTACAGCCGCGGCCGTCGCCCCGAGGTGCTCCAGGCCGGCCCGCCCACGACCCCCTTCGCCGCCCCCCGCTTCACCGCGGTCGAGGCCGAAACGGTAGACAGCTTCGAGGTCGGTCTGAAAACCCAGCTGTTCGACCGCCGACTGCGCCTGGATGGCTCGGTCTACCACTACCTCTACGACAACTTCCAAACCATCCAGCAACAGGGCACCCAGTTCATCACCACCAACGCCGGCAAGGCCAAGGCCACCGGTTTTGAGGCCCAGGCCCAGTGGGTGGCGGCCGACTGGCTCGACCTGTTCGCCACCTACGCCTACAGCCACGGCCGCTTCTCCAACGGAGCCTTCGAGGGCAATCGCTTCCGCCTCTCCCCCGACCACTCGGCCTCCATCGGCGCCTCCCTGCGCCTGGACGCCCTGGGCGGGACCTTCGACCTGCGGCCCACCGCCACCTGGCAGTCCAAGGTGTTCTTCGACGACGACAACGACCTGCCCCAGTTCCAGCAGCCCCCCTCGGCCTTCGTGGCCGACAACCTCCAGGACGAAGTCCAGGGCGCCTATGGCCTGGTGAACCTGCGCCTGGCCTATGCGCCGCAGTCCGCCCCGTGGCGAGTCGAGCTGTTCGTCAACAACCTGTTCGACAAGCGCTACCTGAAGGATGCGGGCAACACCGGCGACAGCCTGGGCCTGCCCACCTTCATCGCCGGCGAGCCCCTGTTCTACGGCATCGCCTTCTCCGTCCGCCGCTGAGCCAGACCCAGGACCGTCCCATGCGCATCGATCGCCGCCGCGCCCTGTCCCTCCTGGCCCTCGGGGCCGGGGCGCCCCTGGGCGTCCAGGCGGGCGAGGCCGGACCCTACGCCGGCAAGGCCGCCTTCCTGCATGGGGTGGCCAGCGGCGATCCGCGCGCCGACGGCGTCCTGCTGTGGACCCGCGTTACCCCGGAAGCCCCCGCCGACGCCGTGGCGGTCGCCTGGGAAGTCTCCGAGACACCGGATTTCCGCAGAACCGCCGCCAAGGGCGTGTTCCGCACGGGACCGGCCCGAGACCACACGGTCAAGGTGGAGGTCGGCGGCCTGGCGCCCGGCCGCGACTACCACTACCGCTTCACCTGCGGCGGCGTGGTCTCGACCGTGGGGCGCGCCCGGACTCTGCCCCGCGGTCCGACCGCCGAGGTGCGGCTGGCGGTGGTCAGCTGCTCCCTGTTCCCCAACGGCTACTTCAACGGCTACGCCCACATCGCCGCCGGCGCGGCGGTGGACGCCGTCGTCCACCTCGGCGACTACATCTACGAATACGGGGCCGAGCCCGGCGCCTACGGCATGCAGCAGGGCCAAGCCCTGGGCCGCCTGCCCGAGCCGCCGCACGAGATTGTCAGCCTGGCCGACTACCGGACGCGTCACGCTCAGTACAAGCGCGACCCCGACCTGCAGGCC
>DAICXL010000137.1:0-4900 GCA_027312185.1 Caulobacterales bacterium
TGGTAGGTCACGCCGGTCAGGGTGACGGTCTTGGTCTGGTCGAACATGGCGAACGAGTGGTGCGCCAGGGCGGGGCCCGCGGCGACGCCCAGAGCGCCGGCGGCCAGAAGACCCGCGATCGCCCAACCCTTGGTCTGCTTCTTCATGCGTTTCATCCTCATTTTTTATGGGCGGCCGGTAGCCTTGAATCTCCCGGGCGCAGAGCGGTCATACACTAGTTGAACAGATCAAGCACGTCAGCCGGCGCCGCACTGCTGTCCGGCTTGTCCCAGCCCTTCTCGAACCATTCTTCCCAGACCTGGGCCCAGGGGCGGCCGTAGTAGTCGATGTAGCGCGGATCGGCCTTGGTCAACTGGCCGGGGCGGCCGTTGGTGTTCTTGATGTTGCTGAGGCACTCGATGTAGGTGTAGCGGCGCTGGGCGTCGTCCAGCATCGCCCGGCGCGCGTAGCGGTAAGTGGCCTTCAGCGGCTGCACGAAAGCTTCCGCGTCGTAGAAGATCGTCTCGTGGTCCAGCGCGATCACCTTGCCGGCCGCATCCTTGACCGGCTTCCAGGTCTCGACCGTCTGGATCTGGTTGGAGAACTCGAACATCGAGTGCGACAGGGTCCAGCCCTGGACGTTGGCGGTCCAGGTCACCAGGGTCTCGCCGTCCCAGAACCCGACCGTCTCGCCGTACCACTGCGGCACCTTCTGCACGTGCTCGCGGCCGATCAGGGTCTGGCGCAGGAAGTTGGCGGCGATGCCCGAGAGGGTCTGCACCTGGGCCGGGCTCATCATCAGCTGGAAGTTGCCGCCCTGGCTGGCCTGCGACCAGAAGCGCATGAAGCCTTCCGGATAGCAGAGCGAGGCGTTCCACTGCGGCGAGTTGTCGACACCCTCGTGGTAGTTCATCTGCACCATGCGCTTCTGGTACTCGGGGGTCAGCAGCGACAGGATGGTGGGGACCTGGACGTTGGTGCCCCAGATCCACTCGGCGCCGTGGTCGGCGGCCTGGTCGCGCTGATAATAGCCTTCCCAGTCGGGCAGGTCGGCGCGGGTATGCACCGTCGGGCCGCCACGGCTCTTGGCCGCCGCCATCAGGGCGTCGTAGTGCGCCTTGGCCGTGGTGTAGGGGTAGGGGCTGACGATCTGCGAACGGGGCAGGTCGACCTTGCACGAGCCCCACGACATCGAGGCCGGCGGGTTCTTGCCGATGCGGCTCGAGGTCCAGCTGTCGGTGACCTGGCGCGGGGTGTTGCAGCGGAAATAGGCCGGGTTCGACCAGGACGCCTGGTCCTTGTAGAAGTTCTTGGAGGTCCACAGGTCGGTCTTCAGGGCGACGACGCCGTCCTGGGGGCTGTCGAAGGTGGGGGTGACGCGCTGGCCCAGGCCCTGCGGCCCCGCCACGCGGCCCTGCCCGCCGGTATCGACGTCGCTGACCGTGCCGGTCGCCGGCCCCACGGGCGGCTGGGCCAGGGCAGGCGCGACGAGGGCGGGGGAGGCGAGGGCCGCGCAGGCCGCCGCGGCCAGGAGCGCGCCGGCGCGCGCGGATGAACGGGTCCTCATGGTCGTGTCCCTCCCTGGGGAGCAGCGCCGCTGCTTCTTTTATTAGGCATGATAATCATAAGGCTTGTGGAGCAAACTTCGTCAAGCCTGCGCTTCGCATTGTCATGGCTTGGCTATAGGCAGTCGAAGGTGATCGCCGCCCCTAATGCATTTGCGCTGCAACGCACCGCCTAGCTGGGCGTTAGACCGGCGATCCCTTCGAAGGCAAAATTGGAGATGCGCCCCGTGAGCAAGTACGAGCCCCTCGGCGAATTCCTGGGCCGCCTCGACGCCCAGCACTGGCGCCCGACCTTCCACGAGGTGGAGCGGCTGATCGGAACCGACCTGCCCGCCAGCGCCCGCAAGCGGGAGGCCTGGTGGGGCAACGACGCCGCCACCGGCGCCCATGCCAAGAGCTGGACCGACGCCGGCTGGACGGTGGAGAAGGTCGACCTGCCCAAACAGGTGGTCAGCTTCATCAAGGGCGGCCTTCCCGCCGCCGCCGACGCGGCCGAGGACCAGATCGGCCGCGCCGCCCGGGCCGCCGCTCAGGCCAAGCGCAGCGCCCAGGCCGCCAAGGACTGGGCCGGAGAGGTTCCCGGCCGCGCCGCCGAGGTGGTCCGCGCCCGCCCGGCCGTGGTGCTGGGGGCCGGCGCTGGCCTCGCCTTCGCCGCCGGCGTGGCCATCGGCCTGCTGCTCATCCCGCGCAACCGCTCCTACCAGGACCGCGCGGTCGAGATGGCCGAGGACCAGGCCCACGACCTGATGCGCATGCTGAAGGGCTTCGGCGGGCGGCTGCACGTGCCCGAGCGGGCGGTGGCCCAGGCCCAGTCCCGCGCCGACGACGCCCTGGGCGCCCTGCGCCAGGTGCTGAAGGGCGTCCACCTGCCCGACGGCGCCGCCGAGGCCGCCCGCGACCGGGCCGAGGACGCCCTGCACGCCCTGAAGGACGGGCTGCGCGACCTGCGCGCCATGGCCCGCGACCGCTTCGGCCGCTAAGCCCCCTGTCGACCACCCGGGCGGCGCCGCTTTGCCAGGCAAGGCGGCGCCGCCTTTGTGCGTTCGGAAGCTTGACAGAAAAAGAAGTGTATCACTCCTGACAAATGAACACATTTTTGTCCTTTTGACTGGACACAAAGGATCGGATAGGGCCATCCGACCGGCTTCGTAGTCATTTGATATGTTCGCCGGGCTGGGCGAGAGCTCTGTGTTTGAGGTTCTTTCGTCTTAACCTCCCGGGCGAACCGGTGAGTGGGCAGAGTCGTGATGCAAGTTACCCGGGCGTTTTTTGATCCTGGCCTTATTCTCGTCGCTACCCTCGGTCTGATTGTCATTTCTTTGATGATCTGGACGATCCCCCGGCCCCACAGGTTGCGCAAAATCGGCGTGCCGGACCCGATCCAGATCACCGCGGCCGTTCTGGCGGCCGGTTTGGTCGGCTTTGCGGCCACGGCCCACCTCGCCGGCGCCCTGGCCGCCGCCGCCCTGGCTTTGGCCCTCTCCCTGGCGATCCGCGCCGCCCTGCCCAGGCTGTCGGCGGCCGGCGCGATGGAGATGTCCATCACGCCCCTGTCGCTGGCGGTCATGACCCCGTGGACCTGGCTGACCCTTGCGGAGCAGGGCTTCCCCCTCTGGGCCCGCATCGGCGTCCTCGCCCTGGCCGGGGTCAGCGCCGCCATGCTCGGCTTCGGTTTCGCCGCCAAGCTGGTGGAGCAGGCGGTCTACACCCACGCCCGCTGGCGCCGGCCCACCGCGCCCCTGCCGGCCCAGGGCGGCGCCGCCGCGCCCAAGGTCTCGATCCACGTGCCCTGCTACGCCGAGCCGCCCGAGGTGGTGATCGCCACCCTGGAGCGCCTGGCCCGGCTGGACTACGCCAACTTCGAGGTCCTGGTCTGCGACAACAACACCGCCGACGAGGCCCTGTGGCGGCCCCTGCAGAGGTGGTGCCTCCAGCAGACCCTGCGCCGGCCCGACATCCCGTTCCGCTTCTTCCACGTCGCGCCGCTCGCCGGCGCCAAGGCCGGGGCGCTGAACTTCCTGCTCGGGCACACGGCCCCCGACGCCGAGCTCGTCTCGGTCATCGACGCCGACTACCTGGCCGAGCCGGACTTCCTGGCCCGCCTCACCGGCTTCTTCGCCGACGGCAAGATCGGCTTCGTGCAGACGCCGCACGACTATGTCCCGGACGCCAGCGCCTATCAGCAGATGTGCTACTGGGAATATATGCCGTCCAACAAGGTCGGCCTGGCCGGCGCCAACGAGTACGACTGCGCCTACACCATCGGCACCATGTGCATCCTGCGCAAGGAGGCCATCGTGGCGGCCGGCGGCTGGGCCGAATGGTGCCTGACCGAGGATTCCGAGATCTCGATCCGCATCCGCGCCGCCGGCTACGAGGGGATGTTCGTCAATGAGACCTTCGGGCGCGGCCTGATCCCCGAGACCTACGACGACTACAAGAAGCAGCGCTTCCGCTGGACCGCCGGGCCGGTGCAGCAGCTCATGGTCCACTGGCGCCTGTTCCTGCCCCGCGCCCTCGGCGGCAGCGCCCGGATGCACGGCTGGGTCAAGCTGATGGAGGTCTACCGCTCCATCACCCTGCTGGCAGGCATCGTCGGCAAGGCCGTGGGCTTCGTCGCCGCCCTGATCGTCGCCCAGCTGACCGTGACCGGCCGCCTGCCGGGCCTGCGCCTGCCGCAGGTGTTCTGGATCGCCCTGGCCCTGGGCGCCGCTGCGTACCTGGCCAGGCTGTGGCAGCGCTACCGCCTGGCCGGCTGCACCTCGCCGCTCGCCATCCTGGGGGCCGAGATCTCCCGCATCTCCCTGGCCTATGTGCTGATGGTCGCGACCTTCGCGCCCCTCTCGGGCCGGCCGATCAAGTGGCGCCGCACGCCCAAGTTCGCCGCCAGCGGTTCGGCCCTGCGCGCCCTGGCCTCGACCCGCACCGAGCTGCTCGGCGCCGCCGTCCTCGGCCTCCTGGCCTTCGTGCCGCACTACTACCGCGACGGCCTCGGCGCCCACCTCGCCCCCATGGCCACCGTCGCCTGCGCCCTCGGCGCCGCAGCCTTCCTCTGCGCCCCCCTGATGGCCGTCTTCAGCGAACTCCGCCTCCACACCGCCGGCAAGGCCCGCCCCGTGCTCCTGCCCCAGCTGGACCAGACCGAAGCGGACCAGGCCCTGTCCCAGGTGGCGTGACGCCAACGCAATTCCTTCTCCCCTTGGGGGAGAAGGTGTCGGCGCTAGCCGAAGGGGCGCTGGGTCCGGCGTTGGCGCGGCCCCTCATCCGGCCGCTTCGCGTCCACCTTCTCCCCCGAGGGGAGAAGGTCGCTCCTGCTCACTGAGTTCAAGCCGCCGGCGCCCATCCCCCAGCGAACC
>DAICXL010000138.1:0-4611 GCA_027312185.1 Caulobacterales bacterium
GCGAACAGCAGCGTCCCCACCCTGCCCATCTGGGCCGCGGCGCCGATGCGAGCGATCAGGTCGCGGCCGTCGAGGCCGGTGCAGTCGATCGACAGGCCGGCCAGCCGGGCGGCGCGGAGGATCTCCACGTCCGGACGGGCGTCGCCGATGCGGGCGACCACGGCGCGGCAATAGGGCTGGACCAGGGAGACCGCCTCCAGCAGGCGGCCCTGGGGCGTGCCTACGTCCACGTCGGTCAGTTCGATGATCACCGGCTTGGTCGGCTTCAGCTTCACCGCCTGCAGCTTCTCGGCGACGAGCGCCCGGTTGCGGCTGGTGGCGATGGTGTAGATCGAGCACGGGATCACCAGCCCGACGTCGCTGTCCTTGTAGAGGGCGGTGGCGGCGTCGCCGATGGCCTCGATCACCGCGGTCTGGTCGGCGGGGCTCAGCCGCTCGATCCAGCGGACGCCCGGGGCCTTGCGGGTGTCGCGCTCAAGGGCCAGGGGGCGCAGCCGCGTCGCCACCGGAGCGCCGTTGCGCAGATTGATCACCGGCTCGAAACCGAGGTCGAGCTCCAGCCCGTGCCCGTCGGCGGTGGAGAAGGACATGATGCTCCACGCGTGGCGGCGGGCCCGCGGGGCTTCGACCGGCGAGGCCGGCTGGAACGAGGGGTGCTCGTCCGGCAGGGGCTCGATCTTGCGAGGATCGAGCGGCGCGCAGCCGATCTCTTCGCCCCGCACCCACACCACCGAGGCGATCCGCATGTCCTCGAACCGCTGCGAGCCAAGGAAGAAGTCGAGCAGCTCGCGCAGCAGGTTGAGGGCGATCGCCCGGCTCGTCTCAGGACCCGAGCCGGCGCAGATGACGAAATCGACGTCGCCCAGCCGCACCGAGAAGCCGGTGTCGCCAAGGCGGCGCTGCAGATGACGTTCGGCGGTTTCCCACACCCAGTCGCGGCGCGTCTTCCACTTGGAGCCGAGCCGATCGCGGATGGCGTCCAGCCCGATGACGGTCGCGCAGCCGCGTTCGATCAGCCCGCTGTCGGACAACCGCTGCAGGGCCGAAGCGACCCCCGTATCGGTGAGCCGGTCCGGCCCGAGGGCCGGCGGCTCTGATGCAACTGCGGCTTGCGCCATGAGAGACCTCGGCGAACCAGACTTAAGCAACCCAGAGGCGAGCACATAGTTCCAGAAGAGGGGGAGCGGATCAAGATTAATGATAATTTTACTTTTGTTGCACTTGCGAATGCCTCATAAGTCTTCGTTTCGTGGATGCTCAAGGCCGACGACCTTAACAGGTCTGTTAACCAGGGCGGGGGCCATCTTTAGGTCATGTGCCGCATTCCTCTGATCGCCATCGCCATCGCCATCGCCCTGCTCGCCGCTCCGGCCCTCACCGCCGCGGCGCCGACGCCCGCCGAGGTCGCCAAGGTGGGCTCAAGGGTCGTGGCGGCGGATGCCTTTCCCCCGCGGAAGGTCGCCTTCGACGGCGGGGTGACGGGCCTGGCCGACGTCACCTACGCCTTCAGGCCCGGCTGGCGGCCGTTGAAGCTCGACCTCTACCTGCCGCCCGACAGCTTCAAGGCCAAGGGCCCGCGGCCGGTGATCGTGTTCATCCACGGCGGGGCCTGGGGCTACGGCTCCCCGCGCCGGACGGGCGCCTTCGAGGATTTCCCCGCCGTCTTGGCCTCGTTCGCCGCGCGCGGCTACGTCGTGGCCGCCGTCACCTACCGCTTCTTCAACGAGGCGCCCTTCCCCGCCGCGCTGCAGGACGTGAAGAGCGCCGTGCGCTGGCTGCGGGCCAACGCCGCGACCTACGCCATCGACAAGGGCCGTGTGGTGACCTGGGGGCCGTCCTCGGGCGCTCAACTCGCCACCCTCGCCGCCGCCAGTTGCGGGGTCGCCGCCTTGGATCCCGGTCCCCGGGGCAGGTCGGCGCCGGAATCCGACTGCGTCCAGGGCGCAGCGGCCTGGTACGGCATCTTCGACTTCGAGATGGACTTCGCCGACCGCTCGGCCCTGCTGGAGCCCGGCGCGTCGCCGCGGATCGAGAACCCCTACATCGCCTGCGGGCCCTGCACGCCCGCGCAGTTCCGCTTCCCCAGCGTCGCCACCTACCTCGACGCCCGCGATCCGCCGATGCTGCTGATCCACGGGGGCGCCGACAGGGTGATTCCGCCGCACCAGAGCACGGCCTTCCACGACGCCCTGCGCGCGGCCGGGGTGACGTCCGAACTGGCGATCCTGCCAGGGGTCGACCACAGCCTGATCGGACCGACGCCAGAGGCCACCCGGGCCGCGAGCCTTGAGGCGCTGGCGCGCACCAGCGCCTTCATCGACGGGCTGATCGGCGACAAATAGCGGCCGTCGGGAGCCAAATCCGAGCCCCGGCGTTCCATGGGAACGCCCGTGTGCGGGCAAGGAGGCGTTCCATGGAAACCTTTCCGCGGCTCCGTAGAGAGTTGCGCGTCGCCGAGAACCCCGAGCAGCTCAGCACCTATCTGGTGACCGAACTGCCCCATCGCGGGGTCTTCATCCAGCAGCACTATCCTGGCCTGCGCGTCGTCGGCACGGCGCTCCGACCGCTCTCGCTGTCCTGGGGCCAGGAGATCCGCATCGACCTCAGGCCGATCGACGCCAGCCATACCGAGGTGATCATAGAGAGCCGCTTCCAGTTCCCGTGGATGGACTTCAGTCACGAGAACCAGAAGAACCTCGACATGGTCGAGGAGCTGCTGAACACGCGGGGCGCCCACGACTTCGCCGCCGCGGTGTGGCCTCACACCGCCAAACCCGGGCCCGAAGCGCGGGCCTGACAGCCCTCCACCTGCGCTAACGCATCGCCCCCAGCAGGCGGGCCGCTTCGGCGGCGCGGCGGGGCCAGCAGCAGGCGTGCTCCTCTGGCGCGGCCGTCACCACGGCGCTCGACCCGGCGAGCCGTCGGGCAGCCGCCTGGCCCTGCTTTGCCGGGACGACATGGTCGAACGCGCCAAGCATATGGACCTGCGGCGGCGGCGGGCCGCGCCATCCTTCCGTAGACGGATCATGCGATTCCGACAGGGGTGTCAGGCCCTGACCGCGGGTCCATTCGGCAAGGTCGAGGGGGGCCGCGAAAGTCGCCACCCCGGCCACGTCGCCCCGCCTCTGGGCCACCAGCACCGCCAGCACGCCGCCGCCCGACCAGCCGACCAGAATGACCCGCGATGCGCCGGCCCCCGTCTTCAGGGCGTCCACCGCCGCATCGGCGGCGGCCACGGCGGATTCGGAGAAGCGGCCGACCGTCCAGTCGGCCTCGGCGCAGGCCGGGTCCTGCTGACGGACGTACTGGCAAAGCCGGCCGACCCAGGCGCGGGGCCCGCCTGGCCAGCGGCGCGCGATGTCGAGGCCGATGGGGCGGCGGGGGGTGGGATCGGCGGTCGGGCGACCGCGCGCGTCATGGGCCGCCCCGTCGCCCTCGAAGACGACGGTCAGCACCTCGCCCGGCGCCTGGCCGGCAGGGGTGGCGACGGCGAGCACGCGGCCCGCCGCCGGCAGGGAGACGCGGGTCCAGCCCCGCGCCTCCTTTGCCTCTGCAGCACCGCAGAGGCAAAGCGACGCCAGCGCCAGGACGCGCAGGCGTCGCCGCATCGCTAGAAGCCTTTGCGCAGGGTCGCGCCGATGCTCGTCTCGCGCTCGCCCTGCTTGGCGACCAGGGTCTGGGCTCCGACGACGATGCTGAGCTGCGGGCCGATCGGGGCGGCCAGGCCGGCGCTGAGCACGCCGTAGGTGCGGTCGGCGCCGCGGCCCGCATTGAACTGGTGGTTCATCGCCACCCCCACGTACGGCAGCACGGTCCCCCCGGTGTAGAAGAAGGTCGAGCCGACCTGACCGAGCGAGAAGTCGGCGTCCGAACCGGCGATGCGCCGGCCGGAGGTGTCGACATAGGCGTCGGTGGTGGAGTTGGAGAACAGCACGCTGGCGGACGGCACGGCGACGATGGCGCTGCCGCCGAGGGCGAACTGGCCGTCGACCGCAATCGAGCCGAAGGTCTGATCACGGTCGGTCCTGCCCGCCGAGCGCAGGGTCCCCACGGTCCGGTCCATGGTAACGTCCTGGCCGCTGAAGCCGACCGTGCCGGTCAGCCTGAACTGCGGGCTGAACGCCAGGCGGACGTAGCCGCCGCCGGTCCAGCCGTCCGACTTGTAGAGCGAGCCCGTGCCGTCGAGCTTGGTGTCGCTGTAGCCGGCGAAGGCGCCGAAGGTGGCGATGCCGCGGGTCAGGTCGGCGCCGATGGCGGCCGAGGTGGTGTTGCCGTCGACGCCCGGGCCCACTCGCTTGTCCTTCAGGTATGACCCGTTGGCGTTGATCCACAGGCCGAAGCCGCCGTCGGGGGCCTCGCCGGCCGAGCGGCCGACATAGTCGCCGTTGCGGGCCGAGCCGGTGGCGCGCGCGAAGATCATCTGCATGGCCTGCAGGCGCTGGACGACGAAGCCGTTCATGCCGGTGGCGACGATGCGGTCGTTGATGATCGCCCGGGCGAACTGCTCGATCTGCACCGTCGTCAGCAGGTTCGCCTCGGCCCGGGTGGCCGTGATGGTGGGCGTGGGGGTCGGCGTGGGCGTGGGCGTGGGCGTCGGCGTAGGGGTGGGCG
>DAICXL010000139.1:0-4425 GCA_027312185.1 Caulobacterales bacterium
AGGCCCAGGTGGCCAAGCTGGCCAACAACATCCTAGCCGCCGGCGTGATGGTGATGACCTCCGAGGTCATGGCCATGGGCGTCAAGGCGGGCCTGGACCCGCAGACCCTGCTCGACATCATCCAGGCCGGGTCGGGCAAGAACAGCGCCGCCGGGGACAAGTTCCCCCGCTGCGTCCTGCCCGGCACCTTCGACTTCGGCTTCACCATCGGCCTGTCCTACAAGGACGTGCGCCTGTGCGTGGACGAGGCCGAGGGCATGGGCGTGCCGATGGTCGCCGGCGCCGCCGTCCGCCAGATGCTGGCCATCACCACCGCCAAGTACGGCCCCGATTCCGACTTCACCAACATCGCCCGGGTGGTCGAGGAATGGGCGAAGGTGGAAATCCGTAAATGAGCCACGGCGGGCTGCTCCTCAGCGCGGTCCGCCAGGCCCGGGCCTTCGCGCCCGGGGACCTGACCGCCGCCCTCGCGGCGAAGGCGAGGCTCTGCCTCGCCGATGCGGTGCGCTGCCAGTTCGAAGGCGTGGAGCTGCCCACCAGTCGCATGGCCCTGGCGGCGGTCGCCGCCTGCCCGGGCGGCTCGCCCATCCTGGCCACGGATCGGTCCGCCACGGCCGGCGAAGCGGCGCTGGCCATGGGGATCATGGCCGCGGCCCTCCTGCGTGAGGACATGCACCCCGCCTCCATCAGCCACCACGGGGTCGTCGTCTGGCCGGCTCTGCTGGCCCTGGCCGGCCAGGCCAAGGTCTCCGGGGCGGCCTTCCTGGCCGCCGGCGTCGTCGGATACGAGTTCGGCGGGCGGCTGGGCGCGGCCCTGTTCGACGCCGACCTGGCCCTGCGGCGACGGCCCACCGCCTTCACGGCCACGGCCGGGGCCGCCCTCGCCGGCGCGCACCTGCTGGGGTTGGACGAGGCCACGACCGTGACCGCCGTCGCCCTGGCCGTGGACTTCTCCGCCGGCATGAACCAGTGGCCGCACACCGGCGGCGACGAGAACTTCATCCACACCGGGCGCGCGGCCCAGGCGGCGGTGACGGCCATCGCCCTGGCCCGCGCCGGGGCCTTCGCCTCGCCCTCGATCCTCGACGGCGAAGCCGGGCTGTTCGCGGTGTGCGACCGGACGGCGCCTCAGGACCTGGGCCTGTTCGCCGCCGAACCGGTGATCATGGCCGTCTACAACAAGGCCGTGCCGATCTGTAATTTCGCCCAGGCCGCCAGCCAGGCCGCCCTGGCCCTGGCCGCCGCGCCGGGCTTCGACGCGCGCCGCGTGCGCCGGTTGACGGCCTCGGTCACCGAGGCCGCCTTGAGATACCCGGGCTGCGATCACCGCGGCGCCTATGAGCGGGCGCTGCAGGCCAAGATGAGCATCCGCTTCGGCGTCGCCGCCGCCCTCGCCCATGGCGACCTGGCCGAGGCCCGCTTCCATGACCTCGGCGACGCCGAAGTCCTGCGCCTGGCCGACCTGTGCGAACTGGAGGCCGATCCGGTCTTCACCGCCGCCTTCCCCGCCCGTCAGGGCGCGCGCGTCGAGGTCGTTCTCGACGACGGCGAGACCTTTGGCGAGACCCGCCAGACCGTCGCGCCCGCCACCGAGGCCGAGATCCGCAATGGCTTCCTGCGCGACGCCGGCGCCGTCCTTGGCCATCCCCGCGCCGCCCAGGCGCTGGACCTCATCGACCGGCTGCAGGAGGTCGCCGACGTGCGCGCCCTGCTCGCCGCCGCTCACCTCGATCCGCAGCGCAGCGCTGCGGCCTGATCCTCAACCCACCCCCTCAGGAGACCGTCATGAACAAAGAGCTTTTCGACAAGGGCATGGAAATCCGCCGCGCGGTGCTGGGCGAAGAGTACGTCAACAAGGCCATGGCCAACGCCGACGCCTTCAACATGCCGATGCAGGAGCTGACCACCGAGTGGTGCTGGGGCTGGTGCTGGGGCCGCGAAGGCCTGCCCAAGAACACCCGCTCGATGCTGAACCTCGCCATGATCAGCGTCCTGAACCGCCCGCACGAACTGAAGGCCCACGTGAAGGGCGCGCTCAAGAACGGCGTGACCAAGGAAGAGATCACCGAGATCCTGCTGCAGGTGGCGGTCTATGGCGGCGTTCCCGCCGGCGTGGACGCTTTCCGCAACGCCAAGGAAGCCATCGCCGAAGTCGAGGGCAAGTAGATGACTGACGGACGGCGCGTCGCGGTCACCGGCGCCGCCAGCGGCATCGGAGCGGCGACCGCGCGCCTGCTGTCGTCGCAGGGCTGGCGGGTCGCCTGCCTTGACCGTGACATCGCCGGAGCCCGCGAAACCGCGGGCCCCGGCGGGGTGGCGATCGAGGTCGACGTGGCCGACGAGGCCTCGGTTATCCGGGCCTTCGCCGAGGCCGGCTCGGTCTGGGGCGGGCTGGACGCCCTGGTCACGGCCGCCGGCGTGATCGAGACCACCCCGTTCATGGAGACCACCCCGGACCAGTTCCGCCGGCTGTTCGACATCAATGTGATCGGCTCGTTCCTCAGCGTCCGCGAGGGCGCCAAGGCCATGCAGGCTGGCGGCCGGGTGTGCATGGTGGCCAGCATCTCCAGCTACACAGGCGGCGGCTACGTCGCCACGGGGGCCTATGCCACCAGCAAGGGCGCCGTGCTGACCATGATGAAGGCCTGCGCCCGGGCCCTGGGCGAGCGGGGCATAGCGGTCAACGCCGTGGCGCCCGGCTTCATCGACACCCCGTTCGTCGCCTCGGCGATGAGCGACCCGGCGCGGCGCGAGCAGGTCGTGGCCGCTGTCGGCAAGGTCGGGACCCCCGAACAGATCGCCCAGTCCATCGCCTGGCTGGTCTCGCCGCAGTCCGACTTCCTGCATGGTTCAACCGTCATCGCGGACGGCGGCGTTCTGATGCGCTGACCGTCCGACCGGTCCTTTCAACCCAGCTTAAGCGGAGCGACGACAGATGCGCCTATCTCTAAGAACGCAATTCGCCGCCGCCGCCATGGCGGCGACCGCGGCGGTCCTCGCGGGCGCGGCGGGCGTCGCCGCCGCGGCCCGCCCCGCCACGAGCGGCGACCTGAAGCTCTACGTCTTCGACTGCGGGGTGCTGCTCTACAACAGCGCCGAGCGCTTCGGTTACAAGAAGGGTGAGATCAACCCGACCAATCTCACCGACGGCTGCTACCTGATCGACAACCCCGGCAAGGGAACCCTGGTCTGGGACACCGGCGTGATCCCCGATCACATGTGGTCCCCGGGTAATCCGCCGCCGAAGAAGGAATATGCCGAGGGCGTGGCCCCGCTGCGCGCCCAACTCGAGCAGACCGGGCACAAGCTCGACGACATCACCTATGTGGCCCTGTCCCACATCCACTGGGACCACGTCGCCAACCTGTATCAGTTCGCCAAGTCGACCTGGCTGACCTCGGCCTACACCCGGCAAAAGGTGCTGTCGGACGAGAAGGGCGACAAGATCGATCCGTCGATGTTCACCCCGATGAAGACCGCGCCCTACAAGCTGGTCTCGGACACGGAGGAGCTCGACGTCTTCGGCGACGGCAAGGTCATCCGCATCCCGACGCCGGGCCATACCCCCGACTCCGCCGTGCTGCTGGTCCGGCTGAAGAACCATAAGCCGGTGATCCTGGCCGGCGACCTCTACCACTTCCGCAAGGACGTCGAGACCCGGATCGTCACCCGCAACGAGGAGCCGGTCGCCCTGGCTGAGGGCCGGGCCAGGATCGACGCCCTCGCCAAGCGCCTCGGGGCGGAGGTGTGGATCTGTCACGACTACAAGGAGTTCACCGCCCAGAAGAAGGCGCCGGCCTTCTACGACTAGCTTGGCCGCTTCAGCAGCGGGATCATCCGCCACAGAACCGGGCTGCCGTCGAACTGGTGCTTCAGGGCGCCGACGACGTGGAGCGCGACGAGGGCGATCATCGACCAGACCAGGGGCGAGCTGTGCAGCCCCTCGAGGGCCTCCTTGAACGCGCCGCCGTCGCGGCCCTGGAGCATTGCGCCCAGGCCGGGGAAATGGGGCCACACGACGCCCCAGAAGGGGATGGGCCGCGGGCCGACCGATTCCATGATCCAGCCCGTGAGCGGCAGGGCCAGCAGAAGAACATAAAACAGGGCGTGAACCGCCAGCGACAGCCGCCGCTCCCAGGAAGCCTGAGGCAGGGCGACAGGCGGCGGCCGATGGATCAACCGCCAGATGATCCGCATGACGGTGAGCAGCGGGATCGTCAGGCCGAGCGATATGTGGATCGCCTCCATCTCCCTCTTTGCGGGCGAACGGGCCTCCATGTCGCCCATGTACCAGCCGATGCCGATCTGGATGGCGATGGTCGCAGCGATGACCCAATGCAGCCCGACGGCCACCGCCGAATAGCGCAGGTGCGGCTGGGCGCCCTGAGGCGGTGCGAGGGGCTCTGACATCGCGGCGATCCTTCT
>DAICXL010000013.1:0-33486 GCA_027312185.1 Caulobacterales bacterium
ATCTCGGCGGGGCCCGGATCGTCTCTTCGCGCACCGCCTCGAACTCGACATAGCTGCTCTCGCGGCCCTCGTTGAGCGACAGCAACCGGTTCTTGCGGATCTGGATCAGCCGGTCGGGGGAGACGACCAACCCGACGATCAGCGGCTTGGTCAGCTCGAACAGGGCCGGCGGCAGGTCGGCGCCCGGCACCAGGGGGACATTGGCCGCCCGCACGCCCCGGTGGGCGAGATAGATGCAGGTCGGGGTCTTCGACGTGCGGCTGACCCCTACCAGCACCACGTCGGCGCTTTCCAGCCGCTGGGTCCCCTGGCCGTCGTCATGGCCGATGGCGTAGTTCAGCGCCTCGATGCGGTTGAAATATTCGGTGTCCAGGGCGTGCTGGGCCCCGACCCGGGTCGAGAGCGACGCCCCGAGGTAACGGCCGAGCGAGGCCACCATCGGATCCAGCGCCGCGATGCAGGGGGCGTCCAGGTCGCGGCAACCCTCTTCCAGCGCGCCGCGCAGCAGTCCGTCGACGATGGTGTGGATCACCACCCCCGGCGCGGCCTCGATCTCCTTCAGCACGCGGTCGAGCTGACGCGGGGAACGGACCAGCGGGTAGGAATGTTCGATCGGCAAAACGTCGTCGAAGCGGGCGCAAGCCGCCTTGGTCATGGCGTTAAGCGTCTCGCCGGTGGAGTCCGACACCAGGTGGACGTGGAAGTAGGTGGCTGTCCGGGGCTGATTGGGCATCGGTTGGCTGGCCTTGCGCCGGGGTGCTGCAGTCGGTCGCACCCGGTTCCTGGGGACCTAACCGTGGATGGAACGCCCGATCGGCGCCCCGCGGCGGGGAGAAAACCCCCTTCGGAGACGCTTGCCAAGCGGCCCTTGGGACGGAGGGGGACGAAACGCCCTTTTCATCCGCCTTCGCGGCGATTTCCCACACCCTGTCCACAGTCTGGGGAGGATCGGCGCGCCCGGATTCCATCCGGTGATCGCTCACAGGCCATGGCGGCGAAATCCTTAAGGAAGTCTTAATCTTAAGGATTGGTTAACATTTGCAGACCGGCGACCTTGGGCATGGCTGTTAAAGGGCTCGAACGGGATAGGACGTGGGCGGTGTGCAGACGGGGCGCCTTATCCCCGTTCGCGGCCTACGCCCCTACCCCCTCCAAAATCTCAAATCTCTTTCTTCAAATAGGATGTTAGACGCCCGGCTTGAGCCTTGGTCCGGAAGGGGCTTTAAGGCCCTCATGCAGGTCTCCCCACCCGCCGACCGTCCCAGGCTGCTGCGCGCTCTCGCCGGAGAACGACTGGAGCATCCGCCGGTCTGGTTCATGCGTCAGGCCGGTCGGCACTTGCCGGAATACCGGGCTCTGCGGGCTCAGGCTCCGGACTTCATGGCTTTCTGCTTCAACCCGGAGATGGCGGCCGAGGCCACCTTGCAGCCGATGCGGCGCTATCCCCTCGACGCCGCCATCGTCTTCGCCGACATCCTGCTGGTGCCCCAGGCGCTCGGGCAGGAGGTATGGTTCGAGCCCGGCGAAGGCCCCAGGCTCGGGCCCCTGCCCCCTTTGGCCGAGATGCGCGCCCGTATCGAAAGCTCGGGAGAGCACCTGGCGCCGATCGGGCGCACGCTGTCCATCGTCCGCGCCGAGCTGGAGCCAGACCGCGCCCTGATCGGCTTTGCGGGCGCCCCGTGGACGGTGGCCACCTATATGATCGAGGGCCGGTCGTCGGACCGCTCGGGCGCCCGTAGCCTGGCCTATACCGACCCGGACCTGGTCGATGGGCTGATCGACATCCTGGTCGAGGCCACGGCCCATTATCTGGCCATGCAGGAAAAGGCCGGCGCCCAGGTGCTGAAGATCTTCGAGTCCTGGGCCGAGGGGCTGTCGGAAGACCTGTTCCGCCGCCTGGTGACCGAGCCGCATCGCAAGCTGGTGGTGCGCTTGCGCGAGTTGGGGGTCACGGCGCCGGTGATCGGCTTTCCCCGCGGCGCCTCGCAGTTCGCGCAGAGCTACGCCCTCGCCGTGCCGGTCCAGGCCGTGGCGTTGGACACCGCCGCCCCGGCCGCCATCGGTCAGGCCATCCAGGCGACGACCTGCATCCAGGGCGCCCTCGACCCGCTGCTTCTGCGCGCCGGCGGCGTGGCGCTCGACCAGGCGGTGGAGCGGCTCCTCGCGCAATGGGGTCAGGGTCCCTACATCTTCAACCTCGGTCACGGCATCCTGCCGGATACGCCGATGGAGCATGTGTCGCGCGTCGTCAGCCGCGTGACCGGCAAGGCAGCAACCCTGTGAGTGAAATCCCCAAGCCCCGCGTCGCGGTGGTGCTGTTCAACCTGGGCGGCCCTGACGGCCCCAAGGCGGTGCGGCCGTTCCTGTTCAACCTGTTCAACGACCCGGCCATCATCGGCCTGCCCACCCCCGCCCGGGCCTGCCTGGCCACCCTGATCTCCACCACCCGGGCCAAGTCGGCGCGCGCCAACTACGACCGCATGGGCGGCTGCTCGCCCCTGCTGAAGGAGACCGAGGCGCAACGGCAGGCCCTGGAGGCCGAGCTGGCCAGGGCGCGCCCGGATCTGGACACCCGCGTCTTCGTGGCCATGCGCTACTGGAAGCCGACGACGGAGCAGTGCGCCAGGCAGGTCGAGGCCTTCGCCCCCGAAGAGATCGTGCTGCTGCCGCTCTATCCCCAGTACTCGACCACCACCACGGCCTCGTCCCTGGAAGCGTGGACCAAGGCCTACAAGGGCTCGGGTGCGACGCGCGCCGTCTGCTGCTATCCGGACGAGGACGGCCTCGTCGACTCGCACGTCCACAAGATCCAGGCGGTGATGACCGCCGCCGGCCGGCTGCCGGCCGTCCGCATCCTGTTTTCCGCCCACGGCCTGCCCGAGCGCGCCATCGCCGCCGGCGATCCCTATCAGTGGCAGATCGAGCGCACCTGCGCCGCGGTGGCCGAGCGCCTGGGCGGGGCCTGGGCCGCGGAGCTCGACTGGAAGGTCTGCTACCAGTCGAAGGTCGGGCCGCTGAAGTGGATCGGCCCGTCCACCCCCGCCGCCATCGAGGAGGCCGCGCACGAAGGCCTGGGCGTGGTGGTGGTGCCGATCGCCTTCGTGTCCGAACATATCGAGACCCTGGTCGAGCTGGACCACGACTATGCGGTCCTCGCTGAACAGGTCGGGTGTCCGTTCTATCTGAGGGCGCCGGCCATCGGCATCGATTCGTCCTTCATCGGGGGCCTTGGCCGCCTGGTCTCGGGCGCGCTGAAGAAGCCGGGCGGGATCGAGAGCGGTTGCGGCGGGCGCATCTGCCCGCGGACCTGGGGCAAGTGCCCGGTGCATGTGGAGGGGGAAGCCGCATGAGCTACGACCTGCTGAGGGGCCTGCACATCCTCTCGGTCATCGCCTGGATGGCCGGCCTGCTCTATCTGCCGCGCCTGTTCGCCTACCATACCAAGGCGGCGGCCGGGTCGGAGATGGACCTCACCTTCCAGACCATGGAGCGCAAGCTCTACCGCATCATCATGAACCCGGCGATGGTGGCGGCCTGGCTGTTCGGCCTCGGCCTGATCTGGGTCCGCACCGGCGGCTTCCAGGACACCAGCTTCCTGCACACCCCCTGGATGATCGCCAAGATCGCGGGGATTGTCTTCCTGACCTGGTGGCACCATTTCCTGGGCACGAGCCGCAAGCGCTTCGCCGCCGGGACCAACACCCGCTCGGAGAAGTTCTACCGCGCCACCAATGAGCTGCCCTTCCTGGCGGCGATCGTGATGGTCATCGCGGTGACGACGGAATTCCGGTTCTGATGTTTTGCCGCGAAAGCTTTCAGCCCGCTTAGCCTCCCCGCTTGACCCCGCCCTTCGGACGTGGTTCGCCTAGGGTGTGCTGGCGCTACGGCTGCGTCGGCTCCCCCGCATCCCCAAGACGGACCCGCGCCGTCTTCGCCGTACCTTCCGGGACGCCCTCGTCCCCCCAGGCCCCGCGCCTGCTCCACGTCCGATTCCCCAAGAGCTGACCCATGTCCGACGAGTCCATCGATACCGAGCAGGCCGAAGCGGCCGTCTCGACCAACGGCATCCAGCGCATGTCGCTGCAGGAGCTGAAGGAGAAGTCCCCCACCGACCTGCTCGCCCTGGCCGAAAGCCTGGAGATCGAGTCCGCGAACTCCATGCGCAAGCAGGACATGATGTTCGCGATCCTGAAGAACGTCGCCGAGGACGGGGTCGAGATCTCCGGCTCCGGCACTCTCGAGGTCCTGTCCGACGGCTTCGGCTTCCTGCGCAGCCCCGAGGCCAACTACCTGCCCGGCCCGGACGACATCTATGTCTCCCCGTCGCAGATCCGGAAGTTCGGCCTGCGCACCGGCGACAGCGTCGAGGGCCCGATCCGTGCCCCCCGCGAGGGCGAGCGCTATTTCGCGATCATCAAGGTCGACAACGTCAATTTCGAGAACCCCGACAACGTCCGCCACAAGGTCCACTTCGACAACCTGACCCCGCTCTATCCCGACGAACGGCTGACCATGGAGATTGAGGACCCGACCCTGAAGGACCGTTCGGGCCGGATCATCGACATCGTCGCCCCGCTGGGCAAAGGCCAGCGCTGCCTGGTCGTCGCCCCGCCCCGGGTCGGCAAGACGGTGATGCTGCAGAACATCGCCAAGTCGATCGCCGCCAACCACCCCGAGTGCTACCTCATCGTGCTGCTCATCGACGAGCGCCCCGAGGAAGTCACCGACATGCAGCGGACGGTGAAGGGCGAGGTCATCTCCTCGACCTTCGACGAGCCGGCCACCCGCCACGTCCAGGTCGCCGAGATGGTGATCGAGAAGGCCAAGCGCCTAGTCGAGCACAAGCGCGACGTAATCATCCTGCTGGACTCGGTCACTCGCCTCGGCCGCGCCTACAACACCGTCGTCCCCTCCTCGGGCAAGGTCCTGACCGGCGGCGTCGACGCCAACGCCCTGCAGCGCCCCAAGCGCTTCTTCGGCGCGGCGCGGAACATTGAGGAAGGCGGCTCCCTGACCATCATCGCCACCGCCCTGATCGACACCGGTTCGCGGATGGACGAAGTCATCTTCGAAGAGTTCAAGGGCACCGGTAACTCGGAAATCGTGCTGGACCGCAAGGTCGCCGACAAGCGGGTCTTCCCGGCCATGGACATCCTCAAGTCCGGCACCCGCAAGGAAGAACTGCTCACGCCCAAGGATGTTCTGCAGAAGACCTATGTCCTGCGCCGCATCCTCAACCCGATGGGCGCGCAGGACGCCATCGAGTTCCTCTTGGACAAGCTGCGGCAGACCAAGAACAACGCCGATTTCTTCCAGTCCATGAACACTTAAGACTATGGGCGGCTGGGAACAGCCGCCCAATTACTTTGGAGGGTCCCATGATCAAGGTCTTCCACGCGCCGCGCAGCCGATCGACCCGGGTGATCTGGGCCGCCGAGGAGCTGGGCGTGCCCTATGAGGTGGTTCCGCTCCATTTCGGCGCGCCGCCGCCGCCGGAGTTCCTCGAGGTCAATCCCGCCAAGACCATCCCGGCCATGCGCGACGGGGAGGTGATGATGACCGAGTCCGTGGCCATCATGCAGTACCTGGCCGACCGCTACGCCGGCGGTCGCCTGACGGTAAAGTCGGACCAGCCCAACTATCCCGACTACCTGCAGTTCCTGTTCCTGGGGGAGGCAGGTCTGGGCGCCCCCCTCAACGCCATCATCGGCACCCGGTTCATGGGGCCGCCCGAGGTCCAGGACAACTGGACCTGCACCATGGTGCTGGAGGGATTCTTCCGGCGCCTGATCCTGGTCGACCGCCAGTTGGCCCGCCACCCCTATATCGCCGGCGACGACTTCACCCTGGCCGACATCTCGGTGGTCTACGCCCTGGGCATCGTCACGGGTCTGCTGGAGCGGGCCGACCGGGTCCCCGCCCCCATCCTGGACTATCAGCGCCGCATGACCGAGCGGCCGGCGTTTCAGCGGATGCTCGCGGCCTGAGGCGGCCGCATACCGCTACGGGATCAGCACCGTCGCCCCGGTGGTCTTGCGCCCTTCCAGCGCCTCGTGCGCGGCGCGGGCTTCGGAGAGCGGGAAGGACTGGCCGATCTCGATCTGCACGGCGCCCGAGGCGATGACTTCGAACAGGGCCGCGGCGCTGTCGTCCAGCTCCCGGGTGGTGGCGATGTAGTCGAACAGGGTCGGCCGGGTGAGGAACAGCGACCCGCCGCGGGCCAGGCGGCCCGGCTCGATCGGCGGTGGGGGACCGGAGGCGTTGCCGTAGCAGACCAGGAGGCCGCGCTTGGCGAGGCTGGCCAGGCTGGCGTCGACCGTGGCCTTGCCGATGGAGTCGTAGGCGACCTTCACCCCGGCCCCGGTGATCTCCCGCACGCGCGCGGCGATGTCGTCGGTCGCGGTGTTGAGGACCTCGGCGCAGCCGTGGGCGCGGGCGTAGTCGGCCTTGGCGTCCGAGCCGACGGTGCCGATCACCGTCACCCCGACATGGGCGAGCCACTGGCACAGGATGGTGCCGACCCCGCCGGCGGCGGCGTGAACCAGCACGGTGTCGCCGGCCTCGACCGGCCAGATCCGCCGCACCAGGAATTCGGCCGTCATTCCCTTCAGCATGGACGCGGCGGCGAGCCGGCTCGGGACGGCGTCAGGCAGGGAGACGACGTGATCGGCGCGGACCACATTGAATTCGGCATAGGCGCCGAGCTCATTGTTATAGGCGACCCGATCGCCGGGTTTGAAGCGGGTCACCCCCTCGCCGACCTGCTCCACCATGCCGGCCGCCTCACGGCCGAGCACCGCAGGCAGAGGTCCAGGGTAGAGGCCGGTCCGCTGATAGACGTCGATGAAGTTCAGGCCGATCGCCTCGTGCCGGACCAGCATCTGGCCTGGGCCGGGCTTGGGCCAGTCGAGCTCGATGAGGTCCATAACCTCCGGGCCGCCGAACGCCCCGATCTGGATCGCCTTCATGCTGTCTAGCCCAGGGTGCGTTTGAAGAAGTCGGCGGTGCGGTCGGCCGCCTTGCCGGCGTCGGCTGCGTCGTAGTGCTGGCCGCCGTCCCGGGCGAAGGCATGGTCACGGCCCGGATAGGTGTGGACCTCGATATTCGGCTTGCCGGCCAGGGCCGTGACGATCTTGGCCTGCGCTTCCTTGTTCACGAAGCCGTCCTCCTCGGCGATGTGCAGCATCAGCGGCCGGGTGAAGCCTTCGGCTTCTCCCAGGAACTTGTCGATGTTGACGCCGTAGTAGGAGACGCTGGCGTCCGCGTCGGTCCGCAGGGCGGTCAGGAAGGCCAGCAGGCCGCCGAGGCAATAGCCCACGGCCCCGACCTTGCCGCTGCAGCGGGGATCGGCGCGGGCCTTGTCGATGGTGGCGGCGATGTCCTTGATCCCCTGGTCGAGGTCGAAGGCGTTCATCAGTTCAAAGGCCTTCTTCCACTCGGCCTCCGATTGGTCGGTGAGCTCGACGCCCGGCTCGATGCGCCAGAACAGGTCGGGGGCGACGGCGAGGTAGCCCTGCTCCGCCAGGCGGTCCGCGACCAGGCGGACGAAGCCGTTGATGCCGAAGATTTCCTGGATCACCACAACGGCGGGGAACGGCCCGTCTCCCTTTGGCGCGGCGACGTAGGCGGCGAAATCGCCGTCGGCGGTGGAAACGGTAATGCGCTCGCTCATGCTTTCCCCCAGGGGCTGTAGGCTTTGGCTACTAGCGCATCGGTCCATGGACCGGCCATAACAAAGACGTGCGCATCCGCTGCGCCGTGGAGAACAAGATGAAGGTGACCGTCAACGTCGATTGCACCCCTCAGGAGGCGCGGGCCTTCCTCGGCCTTCCGGACGTGGCGCCGGTGAACGACTATTTGGTCGAGGAGGTGCGCAAGCGCTTCGAGAGCAATGCCGCCATGATGCAGCCCGAAGAGCTGATGAAGAGCTGGATGTCCTATGGGGGCATGGCTCAGGAGCAGTTCATGAAGATGATGACGGCCGCGACCGGCGGCTCGTTCAGCGGCAAGCCCTGAGGCCATGACGGACACCATCTTCGCCCTGGCCACCGCCCCGGGCCGGGCGGCGGTGGCGGTGATGCGGTTGTCGGGCCCGGCGAGCCGCGAGGCGGTCGAGGCCCTGACCGGGCGGCCTGCGCCCCGGCCGCGAGCGGCGGCCCTGCGCCGGCTGTGGGATCCAGCCGGCGGCGAGCCGATCGACGAGGCCCTGGTGTTGTGGTTCGAGGGACCGTCCAGCTTCACCGGCGAAGACGTCGCCGAACTGCAACTTCACGGCGGCCCGGCCGTGGTCGAGGCGGTGGCGGACGCCCTGATCGGCCTGGGGCTGCGGCTGGCCGAGCCGGGGGAGTTTACGCGCCGGGCCTTCGAGCACGGGCGGCTGGAACTGTCCCAGGCCGAGGCCATCGCCGACCTGGTCGACGCCGAGACCGGCGCCCAGAGGCGCCAGGCCCTCGACCAGTTGGGCGGGGCCCTGGCCCGCCGCTACGACGCCTGGCGCGCCGAACTGGTCGAGGCCCTGTCGTGGCTGGAGGCCGAGATCGACTTTCCCGACGAGGAGATGCCGGACATGCTGGCGGCCCGGGCCAGCGGGCCGCTTGGCCGGCTGGCGGGAGAGCTGGAGGCCAGCTTGGCCGACGCCCGGGGCGAGCGGGTTCGCGAGGGCTTTCGCATCGCCCTGGTGGGGGCGCCCAACGCCGGCAAGTCGAGCCTGCTCAACGCCCTGCTCGAGCGTGACGCGGCCATTGTCACCCCGACGCCCGGCACCACGCGCGACGTGATCGAGGCGCCGCTCGTCCTGGACGGCTATCGCGTGTTGCTCGCCGACACCGCCGGTGTCCGGGAGTCTGAAGACGCCATCGAGGCGGAGGGAGTGCGCCGCGCGCGAGCCTGGGCCGAGGCCGCCGATCTGCGCCTGTGGGTGGTGGACGCCAGCGGTGAGGCGGGGGCGTGGCGGGAGGCCGCCACGCTCGTCACCCCTACCGACATCCTGGTGCTCAGCAAGACCGACCGGCCGGCCGGCGCGGACCGTGCCGCCGCGATCCGGCCCGACCTTGAAACGGTGGAGACCACGGTGGCGGTTCCCGACGGGACCCTGGCCTTGCGGCGGGTCATGGCCGGCCGTATCACCGCCGCGCTCAGCGGGGCTGACTTCCCGGCCACCACCCGCCTTCGGCACCGGGCCCTGCTCACCGAGGCCCTGGAGCACCTCCGCCGTGCGATCGACCGCCTCCCCTCCGGCGACGCCGAACTGGTGGCCGAAGACGCCCGTCTCGCCGCCAGGGCCCTGGAGCGCATCTCCGGGCGGATCGACCCCGACGCCGTGCTGGACCGCGTGTTCGCCACCTTCTGCATCGGCAAATAGTTTCACGTGAAACAGCGGCGCCTATCCGCCCTTCGAGGGGCGCGCTCGCCGGGAAGCGGGTGAGGCTTGAGCCATACCGTGTGAGCCGTCAGACACGATCCTGTTTCACGTGAAACAGGGCGCTACTTTACCGTCCCGCCGCGCCGACCCCGCCCGCGCCCACCACCAGTCGTCCTCCCAGAATGCGAGGAAAGGGGCGTCTTCGCCCGCGACCGTTTCACGTGAAACGCCCGCAGCGATAGACGCAGCGGCCCCTCGCGCCTATGTACCCGGCCATGAGCGCATGGGATGTCATCGTCATCGGCGGCGGGCACGCCGGCTGTGAAGCCGCCGCGGCGGCGGCGCGTTTTGGCGCGCGCACCCTGCTGCTGACCCACAAGCTCGAAACAATTGGCGAGATGTCGTGCAACCCGGCCATCGGCGGCCTGGGCAAGGGGCATCTCGTCCGCGAGATCGACGCGCTGGATGGATTGATGGGCCGCATGGCCGACGCCGGCGGCATCCAGTTCCGCATGCTGAACCGGTCCAAGGGGCCGGCGGTCCGCGGGCCGAGGGCCCAGATCGACCGGGCGCTCTACCGCGCCGCCATGCAGGCGGCGATGGCGGAGCAACCCGGCCTGACTCTGCGCGCTGCGGCGGCGGAGGATCTCCTCGTCGAGTCCGGCCGGGCGGCTGGCGTCGTCGACGCGGACGGAAACGAATACCGCGCCCCGTCGGTGGTGCTGACCACCGGCACCTTCCTGAAGGGCGTGATCCACCGGGGCGAGTTGCGCATAGCCGCGGGCCGGCACGGGGACCAGCCCGCCATTGGCCTGTCGGACCGGCTGTACGGCCTGGGCTTCGCCATGGGCCGCCTCAAGACCGGCACCCCTGCCCGCCTCGACGGCTCGACCATCGCCTGGGACCGGGTCGAACGGCAGGAAGGTGACGCCGATCCGGCCCCATTCTCCTTCATGAACGCCGCGGTCTCGGCCGACCAGGTCGCCTGCGGCGTCACTTACACCAACGAAGAAACGCACCGGATCATCGCCGAGCGGCTGGGCGAGTCCGCCGTCTACGGCGGCCGGGCCACAGGCAAGGGCCCGCGCTACTGCCCGTCGATCGAGGACAAGGTCGTCCGCTTCGCCGACAAGACCAGCCACCAGATCTTCCTCGAGCCTGAAGGCCGCGAAGACGACACCGTCTACCCCAATGGCGTCTCGACCTCGGTGTCGGAGGAGACGCAGGACCTGTTCCTGCGCACCATCGTCGGGCTGGAGCAGGTCCAGGTGCGGCGCTACGGCTACGCCATCGAGTATGACTACGTCGATCCGCGCGAACTCACCCCGGGCCTGGAGACCAAGCGCCTGCCCGGCCTCTATCTCGCCGGCCAGATCAACGGCACCACGGGTTATGAGGAGGCGGGCGCGCAGGGGCTTGCCGCCGGGCTGAACGCCGCCCTCGCCGCCGGCGGCCGGGCCGATCCCGTAAGCTTCGCGCGCGATCAGGCCTATATCGGGGTGATGATCGACGACCTGGTCACCCGGGGCGTCACCGAGCCCTACCGCATGTTCACCAGTCGGGCCGAGTTTCGCCTGACCCTGCGCGCCGATAACGCTGACCAGCGGCTGACCCCGCTCGGGATCGAATTTGGGATCGTCGGACCGGCCCGCCGCGCGCAGTTCGAGGCCAAGGCCGCCGCCCTGGCCGCCGCCCGCGCGCAGGCCAAGGCCCTGGGGCTGAAGCCGCACGAGGCCGCCCGTCATGGGGTGAGGCTGAATGCGGACGGTCAGCGCCGTGACCTTACCCAGCTACTGGCTTATCCGGACATTGGTTTCGAGGCCTTGGCTCAGGTGTGGCCTGAGATCGCCGACTGGTCGCCGCAGGTGCGGGAGCAGATCGAGATCGACGCCCATTACGCCGGTTATCTCGACCGTCAGGGGGCCGACGTGGCGGCCTTCCGCCGCGACGAGAACCTGCGCCTGGACCCCGCCCTCGACTACGCTCGGGTCGGCGGCCTCTCCAACGAGGTGCGTGAAAAGCTGGCCGCGGTTCGGCCGCTTACCCTGGGTCAGGCCTCCCGCATCGAAGGCGTCACCCCCGGCGCGCTCACGGCCCTACTTGCCCATGTCCGACGCGCCGACACCGCCGCCTGAGCCCGCCGCGGTTCCACAAACCTTCGAAGCGGCGGCGTTTGCGGACGCTACCGGCGCCACCGCGACCCAAATGGCCGAGCTTGAGCGCTACCGGACCCTGCTCGATACGTGGAATCAACGTATCAACCTGGTTGGCCCCTCAGCCATGTCGGTGTTCTGGCGCCGTCATGCCTTTGACAGCGCTCAGCTTTTGGCCCTGGCTCCGGAAGCGCGCGTCTGGGCCGATATCGGGGCTGGTGGCGGCTTGCCTGGGGTGGTGCTGGCCATACTGCTCAAGGATACGCCGGGCGGGCACGTTCACCTGATCGAAAGCCTGGGCAAGCGCTGCGTCTTCCTGCGCGAGGCGGCGTCGGAACTAGCCCTGCCGGTCACCGTGCACAACGCTCGGGCCGAAGACGTGAAACTCACAGGAATCGACGTGGTGACGGCGCGAGCTTGCGCCCCCCTGTCACGTCTTTTCGGCTATGCTCGGCCGATCCTGCGGGGAAAGGTCCGTGGTCTCTTCCTCAAAGGGGCGGCCGCGGAGGCGGAACTGGCGGACGCCCGCCAGTCCTGGAATTTCGAGGCGACGCTCATCCCCAGCCGGAGCGACGCTTCCGGTCGCATCGTCAGTGTGGAAAGGCTCGCCCGTGTCTGATCTTCCGCCCATCCAACCGCGGGTCCTGGCCATCGCCAACCAGAAGGGCGGCGTCGGCAAGACCACCACGGCCATCAACCTGGCCACGGCGCTCGCCGCCGTCGGTGAAAAGGTTCTGGTCCTCGATGTCGATCCCCAGGGCAACGCCTCGACGGGCCTCGGGGTGCCGAAGTCGCGGCGCACCACCACCATCTACGACGTGCTGGTCAACGAGGAGCCCCTGTCCTCAGCCACGGTCGGCACGGCGGTGCCGGGCCTCGATCTGGTGCCTGCGGACGCCGACCTATCGGGGGTCGAGATCGAACTGGGCCACGCCGAGCGCCGCTCCTTCCGCCTGCGCAACGCCATCACCGGCCTAAAGGACGGGCCGGACCATTACTCCTACGTCCTGATCGACTGCCCACCGTCGCTGAACCTGCTGACGGTCAACGCCATGACCGCCGCCGACGCGGTGCTGGTGCCGCTGCAGTGCGAGTTCTTCGCCCTGGAAGGGCTGAGCCAGCTGATGCGCACCGTCGATCTGGTCCGCGCCAGCCTCAACCCCAAGCTGGAGATCCAGGGCGTGGTCCTGACCATGTACGACCGGCGCAACAGCCTGTCGGACCAGGTCGCCGCCGACGTGCGCGGCCACTTCGGGGACAAGGTCTACGACACGGTGATCCCCCGCAATGTGCGGGTCTCGGAAGCGCCGTCGTTCGGCAAGCCGGTGCTGATCTACGATCTGAAGTGCTCCGGCAGCCAAGCCTATATGAAGCTGGCCCGCGAGGTCGTGGCGCGGGAACGCGCCCGCCTCGTCGCGGCCGGCGCCGCCGCTTGAACGACAGGTAGGGACGAATGGCCGAACCGGGCGGACGACGGGGACTGGGGCGCGGGCTGTCGGCCTTGCTGGACGAGGCCGAGGCGCCGAACGCGGCGCCCGGAGCGGCCCAGCCGGGCGGGGCTGAAGCGGCCCCGCGGGGGCCCGGCGCCCAGGAAGTCCCTATCGAGCTGCTGCGCCGCAACCCCGACCAGCCTCGGCGCCAGTTCGGCGAGGCCGAGATGGAGGAACTGACCGACTCCATCCGCGAGAAGGGAATCTTGCAGCCCATACTGGTCCGGCCGATGGCCGGTCATGCCGGGGAATACCAGATCGTCGCCGGCGAACGACGCTGGCGCGCGGCCCAGGCCGCCGGCCTGCGGGCCGTGCCGGTGCTGGTGCGCGAGCTCGACGACCTCGACGTGCTGGAGATCGGCATCATCGAGAACGTTCAGCGGGCGGATCTCAATCCTGTGGAAGAGGCGCTGGCCTACAAGGTCCTGATCGACCACTTCGGCCGTACCCACAAGGTGGTGGCCCGGGTCGTCGGCAAGAGCCGCAGCCATGTCGCCAACACCCTGCGCCTGCTGGCCCTGCCGGATGAGGTGCGCGAGCACCTGGTCGCCGGGCGGCTCTCGGCCGGCCACGCTCGCGCCATCGCCACCGCCCCGGACCCGGTGGCCCTCGGCCGCGCCGTGATCGAACGCGACCTGTCGGTCCGTCAGGCCGAGCAGCTGTCGCGCCAGGCCCAGGCTCGGCCCGAGTCGGCGCCCAGGGGTTCGGGGGGGAAGGGTTCGGGACCCAGCCGTAAAGGCCGTAACCCCGACACCGTCGCGCTGGAAGATGACATCGCCGAGACCCTCGGCCTCAAGGTCCAGATCGACGACCAGGGCGGCCGCGGCCAGGTTGTCATCCGCTATGAGACCCTGGAGCAGCTGGACCACCTGTGTCAGCGCCTGACCGCCGGCCAGCTTTTCAACGGCGAGTAACCCCCGCTAATACGCACAGAGAGGCACAGGGGTACGACAGGTTGTGGTTTGTGCGAGCATTCTCCGCAAGCGATTGATAATCCCGGGCTTTTTACCCCTATTTTACCGGGGTTGCGGCCTCAGAGCCCCAGCCGCCGCGCCCGCGCTGCGATGGTCAGGGCGAGGCGCTCGGCGATCAGGCCGTCGGGATAGCCGGTGGTCTTGCAGGCTCGGTCGGCCTCTAGAACCTCGGGCTGCAGGCCGTCCAGGTCGGTCAGTTTCCAGGCGCGGAGCTGGCGCAGGAACTCGCGCTCGGATTTCCAGAACACGCCGGCGGCCTTGGCCGCCTCCTGCGCCCCGGCGCCGTTGCCGGTCAGGACCAGGGCGCGGCGCAGCTTGCCCAGGTGCATGCCGATAGCCCGGACGGCGGCCGGACCCCCCTCCCCCTCCGCCCGCGATCGGCGCAAGCTCGCCTGGGCCTGGGCGGCGCGGCCGCCGAAGGCGTCGACGGCGGCGTCCTGCAGCGAGGCTTCGGGCTCGACACCGAGATAGGCCTCGAGGTCGGCGGGCGTGGCGCTGACCCCGCTGCCGGGTCCAAGGTAGAGGATCAGGCGTTCGATCTCCTGGCGCGCGACCCCGCGTTCCTTGGGCAGCCGGGCGACGAACAGGTCCAGGGCCTCGGCGGTCAGGCCGACCCGGTCGGCGCCCAGGGCCTCGCGGACGATGCGGGCGATGTCGCCGACCTCGTCCTCATAGACGGGAATGCAGGCGGCGCCCTTCGCGGCCTCGGCCGCCTTGCGCAGGGCCGAGCCGCGCTCGAGCGCCCCGGCCTCGATCAGGAAGAAGGCGTCGGGGTTCAGCTCGCCGTCGGCATGGCGCTTCAGGGCCTCGGCCGCGGCCCGGTCGGAGGCCGGCTTGCCCTCGGTCATGCGCAGGCGGATCAGCCGCCGGCCGCCGATCATCGACAGGGCCGACAGCTCGTCTTCCAGCCGCGCCCCGTCCTTGTCGAGGTCGGACTCGGTCAGCAGGGCGACGTTGAACGGATCGTCGGGGGTCTCGGCGATGGCCGAGGCCAGGATGGCGGCGCGTTCGTGTACGCCGCCGCGGTCACGGCCCCAGATCAGCGCCGCTCGGATATCGGAGGGCGGCGCCTTGAGGAAGCGGTCGACGTCCGGCCGCTTCGACAGGATCACGGGGTGCGCGGGGCCGGGTTGGTGGCCAGCCGATTGAAATAGCGCGATAGATCGAGCCGGATCTGGATCGCGGCCTGGTTGGCGGCCCGCTCCTGGGCGTCCTGCTGGGCGGCGATGCCGGCGTAGGGCGCGTCGGCCGAAACATAGAACACCGTCACCGGCGCCACGCCGGACAGCAGGACCCGGGACGTGCCGCTATCCACCAGCCTGTACCCGATGCGCAGCACGAGCTCGAAGTCGGAGGCCACGTTGTTGACCCGCAGGCCCCGGGCGCTGCGCACTTCTTCGGCGGTCAGCTCCAGGCGATAGCGGGCGGGCTCGTCGAGGCGCCGCGACAACTGGTCGTTGAGCTGCTCGCGCATCAAAAAGCCGATGCGGTTCTGCGGCGTGGTGATGTCGACGGCCCGCAGCGCGGAGGTGACGCCCGGGGTGGCGTAGAGGGGCGTGAAGCCGCCGCAGGCCGAAAGGCCCAGCATGGCCGCCGTTGCGGCGCCCGCGAGAATCCCGCGCATCTTCCCTACCCGGCCACGATGTTGACGATGCGGTCCTGCACGACGATCACCTTGCGCACCTCCAGGCCCTCCAAGTGGCGGCGGACCTCCGGATCGGCCAGGGCCACCGCCTCGACCTCGGCGGCCGAAACCCCGACGGCGACGCGGATCTCGCCGCGGCGCTTGCCGTTGACCTGGACCGGGAGAACCCGATCGTTCTCCGCCGCCAGTTCGGGATCGTAGACCGGCCATTCCGTCTCGACCACCATGCCCTCATTACCCAGCCTTTCCCAGCACGACTCGGCCAGGTGAGGGGCGAAGGGGGCGATCAGGCGGGCCAGGGCGGTCAGCGCCTCCACGCGGGCGCCGAGCACGGCGGGGCCCACGGCTTCGACCGGGAAGCCCCTGAGTTGATTGAGGAATTCGTAGATGCGGGCGATGGCGCTGTTGAAGCGGAAGCCCTCGATCGCCTCCCCCACGGCCTTGATGGCCCGGTGGGTGATGCGGTGCAGTTCGGCGGCGCGGTCGGCGTCGACCATGTCGCTTTCGAGGTTGTGGCCCACCGGATGGGCGTCGAACTCGGCCCAGATGCGGCTGACCAGCCGCCAGGAGCCTTCCAGCCCTGACTGCGTCCACTGCACGTCCCGCTCAGGCGGGCTGTCGGAAAGGACGAACAGGCGCGCGGCGTCGGCGCCGTGGCTTTCGAAGATCTCCTCCGGGGCGACCACGTTCTTCTTCGACTTCGACATCTTCTCGATGCCGCCGGTCACGACGGGCAGGCCGGTCGAACGCTCGGTGAGACCGCTCTGCCCGGCCTCGACCTCGGCCGGAGAAACCCAACGGTTGTCTGCGCTTACGCGGAAAGTCTCATGCGTCACCATGCCCTGGGTGAACAGGCCGGCGAAGGGTTCCTCCACCCCCAGCATCCCCTCGTCCTTCAGGGCGCGAGTGATGAACCGCGCATACAGAAGGTGCAGGACGGCATGCTCCACCCCCCCGATATACTGGTCGACCGGCAGCCAGTAGTCGGCCGCGCCCTTGTCGATCGGGTCCTTGGCCTTGGGGTCTGTAAAACGGGCGAAGTACCAGGACGAGTCCACGAAGGTATCGAGGGTGTCGGTCTCGCGCTCGGCGGGCGCCGAACAGGTTGGGCAGGTCGTGTGCTTCCAGGTCGGGTGGCGCAGCAGCGGATTGCCCGGTCGGTCGAAGGTGACGTCCTCGGGCAGCTCCAAGGGCAGCTGGTCCTCGGGCACGGCCACGGGGCCGCATTCGGCGCAGTAGATGATGGGGATCGGGCAGCCCCAGTACCGCTGGCGCGAGACGCCCCAGTCGCGCAGGCGGTAGACGGTGGCGCCGTCGCCGCGTCCCATCGCCTCGATCCGCTCGATCGCCGCGGCCTTGGCCTCTTCGACCGGCAGGCCGTCAAGGAAGCCCGACCGGAACAGGGTTCCGGGACCGGTATAGGCGTCGCCCTCCACCTTGAAGGCAGCGGGGTCGGCGCCGGGGGGCAGCACCACTTCGCGCACCGGCAGGTCGTATTTGCGGGCGAAGTCGAGGTCGCGCTGGTCATGGGCGGGGCAGCCGAAGATGGCGCCCGTGCCGTAGTCCATCAGCACGAAGTTGGCGATCACCACCGGCAGGCGGCGGTCGGGGTCGAACGGGTGGACGACCTTCAGGCCGGTGTCGAAGCCGAGCTTCTCGCCCGCCTCGACTTCGGCCTCCGACGTGCCGCGGGTCTGGCACTCGGTGATGAAGGCGGCGGCAGCCGGATTGGCGGCGGCGATCTGCGAGGACAGGGGGTGGTCGGGGGCGAGGGCCAGGAAGGCGGCGCCGAACAGGGTGTCGGGGCGAGTGGTATAGACCTCGATCTCGGCTTCCGAGCCCTCTATCTGGAAGCGCAGGCGCGCACCCCGGCTCTTGCCGATCCAGTTCTCCTGCATCAGCCGGACCTTGTCGGGCCAGCGATCCAGGGTGGAGAGGCCCTCGATCAAGGCGTCGGCATAGTCGGTGATGCGCAGGAACCACTGGGTCAGCTTGCGCTTCTCGACGGCGGCGCCGGAGCGCCAGCCGCGGCCGTCGATGACCTGCTCATTGGCCAGGACGGTGTTGTCGACCGGGTCCCAGTTGACCACGCCCTCCTTGCGGAAGACGAGGCCTCGGCGCCACAGGTCGAGGAACCAGGCTTGCTGACGGCCGTAGTACTCAGGGTCGCAGGTCGCGAATTCCCGTGACCAATCAATCGACAGGCCCAATCTCTTGAGCTCGTCGCGCATCGCCGCGATGTTGTCGTAGGTCCAGGCCTTGGGGTGGACGCCCCGCTCCATGGCGGCGTTCTCGGCCGGCATGCCGAAGGCGTCCCACCCCATGGGGTGCAGGACGTTGAAGCCCTTAGCGCGCTTGTAGCGGGCCACCACGTCGCCCATGGCGTAGTTGCGCACGTGGCCCATGTGGATGCGCCCCGACGGATAGGGGAACATCTCCAGCACATAGTACTTGGGCGCATCGCCGGCGTCGGCTGCGTCGATTGTCGTGAAGGAGCCCGCCTTCTCCCAGGCTTCACGCCAGCGGGGTTCGGACTCTTTCGGATTGTACCGGGCCATGGCGCTCGACGGTCAGCAACTGAGAGGCGCCGAGTGAGCGCTTCGGGAGGGGCTAGTGTCTAGCCTCAACCGTTCAGATTGGACAGGCGAAGCTGGCGGGCGCGGGTGAGGATCGCGTTCTCGATGTCGGTCGCGGTCTCGGCGGCGGTGGGCGCGTCAATCCAGCCTGCGCCGCTACGGGTCTGTTTGTAGATCGTCACGTTCAGGCCGTCGGCGCGCAGGCGGGTGTCCAGGATATAGACCTGGGCCTTGAACCTCTCGTCGGGCTTTTCCGGATTGGCGTACCAATCGGTGATGATCACCCCGCCGTACGGGTCGGCGGAGGCGAGCGGCATAAAGTTCAGGGTGTCGAGGGAGGCGCGCCACAGATAGCCGTTGACCCCGATCTGCTGGCCCCCGGCCTGGGTGTCGTTATTGTTCCCACGAGAGGCGCATCCAGCGACGCCGAGCCCCACGGCCAGAAACAGGACCGCTGCCCCGCGAATTACCGACATATTCACCCGCTCCATCCCACCTTATACAGGCGCAAAGGCGCACAGGCGCCCGACGTGCCAGAGCTAGCCCCGGACGCGTCCGCCGGTCTACAACACCGAGCGACCGCCGCCAAACGGGAATCGCGTGGCTCAGCCGCCACAGATCGAGGCGGAATGGGGCTGAAGTGGGGCTCAAGGCTCGCCTTGCATTGACGGGCCGTTTCACCCGCGTTTAATCGAACGACATACTATTGTGCGAATTGTGCGTTTGGGTTGAGCCCACAGGTGGGCTAGGGCGTCTGGGGACATGGCCAAGTACGCGTCGGTTTTGGGAGTTGCGCTGATCCTTTCGGGGATCATGGCCGGTGGCGCTTTCGCCGCTGAGCCTTCGCGCGCGCCTGCGCCGATCCGTCCGACCACCTCCCTGTCGGCCGCCCCTTACGCCGCCACGCCGCCGCACAAGCAGCTGCAGTGGGACAGCAAGGGCCGCTGGGGCTTCCGTCTGGACATGATCCAGCCGAACAACCGCGACACGGACTGGAAGGACGTCCAGGCCGGCGCCTTTTTCCGCATCACGCCCTCGATGCAGGTCGGCGCCGCCGTCGGCCTGGGCGATCGTCTGGCCCAGCCGCGTCAGGTTACGCCGCTCGACGCCGGTCCCCGCGTCCATCTTGAGACCGCGTTCCGGTTCTAGGGCTCAAGACCCTCCACCGCCGCCACCCCCACAACACCTGAATTACGCAGGCGACGGACCGTGTCCGCGCTGACGCCGCCGAGGGCATAGACAGGGGATCGCGCCTGGCGGACAAGCCGCGCCAGCCGCAAGGGGCCGAGGGGCCGGCCAGCCGAGGGGCTGCGGCTTGCGAACACCGCCGAGAGCAGGAAGGCGTCGAGCCCGGGGGCGGTGAGCGCCCGGGCCGAGTGGGCGGCGCCGGTGACGATCCAGCCGCGGCGGCGGACGCGCCGCGCCATCCTGAGGGCCCGCTCGGGCAGGTGCACGCCGTGGGCGCCGACCCGGGCGGCCAGGGCGGCGTCGGAGCCGATCAGCAGGATCAGGCCGCGAGCCCTGGCCACGGCCATCAGGGCCGCGGCTATCTTTACGGCGTTCGGATCACCGAAGCTGCGATAGATGATCCCCGCGCCGCGAGGCAGCCGCTGCGCGACCGCCACGGGGTCCGGGGTGCGGTCAGGATCGGTCAGGAAGAAAAGCGTAGGCAAGGCGAGCCGTCGGGGCTTTCGCAGGGTCGCCCGCGCGCCTAGCTTTGCGGCCTCCTCGAACAACCGGTCCGTCCTTGCCCGCAATTTCATCCCCAGAAGACGTTCGCGCCGAGATCCTGGCGCGCATCGACGCCGCCGCCCGCGCCGCGCCGGACGGTCTTGGCCGCACGGGGGCTGATGTGACCCTGGTCGCGGTCTCCAAGCAACAGCCGGACGACCGGATCGACGCCATGCTGGCCACGGGTCAACGGGTGTTCGGCGAAAACCGGGTGCAGGAGGCGCAAAGCCGCTGGGCCGGCCGGCGGGATGGGGTCGAGCTGCGCCTGATCGGCCCCTTGCAGAGCAACAAGGCCGACGACGCGGTGGCCCTGTTCGATGTGATCGAGACCCTGGATCGGGAGAAGCTGGCCGGCGCCCTCGCCGAGGCGATGCGCAAGGCCGGCCGCAAGGTTCGCCTCTACGTCCAGGTCAACACCGGCGAGGAGCCGCAAAAGGCCGGGGTGGCGCCGGGCGAGGCCGACGCCTTCATCGCCGCCGCGCGCACCACGCATGGCCTGGAGATCGAGGGGCTGATGTGCATCCCTCCCGCCGACCAGCCGCCTGGGCCGCATTTCGCCCTGCTGGCCAAGATCGCCGCCCGGAACGGGATCTCGCGCCTGTCGATGGGGATGAGCGGCGACTTCGAGACGGCGGTCCGCTTCGGCGCGACCTCGGTGCGGGTGGGCTCGGCGCTGTTCGGCGCGCGTTAGGTGTCCCGGACAGGCCTGGCGGGCCGTCCGGGACGACAGGCGTTGCTTAGTACCTGGTCATGCCGCCCCAGGTGAGCCAGCCATTCTGGATGGCCGAGCTGGAGGAGGCGTAAGCGGAGGCGCTGGCGCGACCGCCGCCGGCATAGGCCGAGGCCCGCGCCGAAGCATAGGCGCCGCCCGTGGCGTAGGCCGGGGTGGGCGAGCCGGCGTAGTAGCCCTGCTGGGAATAGGACTGCTGGGCATAGCCGTGCTGGTAGCCCTGCTGACCATAGCCCTGGGCCGCATAGGGCTGGGCGCAGCAGGGCGGGGGTGCGTAGACCGGCTGCTGGCAGCAAGGCGGCGCGTAGACGGGCTGCTGATACACCGGAGGCTGGTACACGGGCGGTTGGTACACGGGCGGTTGGTAGACCGGCTGCTGGCAGCAGGGCGGCTGGTAGACGACCGGCGGCGGGGGCGGCGGAGCGTAGCAGGACTGGGCGCAGGGGTCGGGCAGGGCGCCGTAGGCGGCGGTCTGCTGGTAGCCCTGGCTGTACGACTGGCTGTAGCCCTGGCCATAGACGGGCCCAGGGATCGGCGCCGGGCCGTAACCGTCCTGCATGCCGAGGACGTCGAGCGTCTGCAGGCTGAGATAGCCGCCGTGGCCGATGTGCTGGCTGGACTGGAACTGGCCGACGGCCGAGGCGGTGGTCTGGTCGTAACGGCCGTTCATCTCGCCGCGATAGTAGCCGCGCTCATGCAGGCGCTGCTGGACGCCGCGGATGCGGGCCGGGGTGGCGTCGGTGTCGCACAGAACGCGGATCCAGCCGGTGCGCTCGATCGTCGGCGCGACGGCGACCGGGGTTGGGCCGGTCGGCACCAGGCACCAGATCGGGCCGGGCGAGCCGGGGGGACCGGGGTTCAGCACCCACTGGGCCCCCATGGTCATCGGCGGCGGGCCGGCGGGCTGGCCCGGAACCGTAACCCGGGCGTAGCACTCGCCGGGCGGAGCGTCCGCCGGCAGTTCCGAGAGGATCTGGGAGTCGCGATCGAGGGGCGAATACGCATGGGCCGCGCCGGCCAGAGAGGCCGCGAGCGCGAAGGCCATGGAGAAGCGGAACAGCATGACGCCTACCGATGATTACGCGGCCCGAAGGCCTTGAACGAGGACGTAAACGCCGCATTCACCGACTTGGGCGCCACTTTCATCCCAGGGGCGAACGGTAAGCTTAAGGGTTAGGATTCAAGGCCGTTGCGCGTTGGGCGGAAGGCAGGCTCCAGGGCCTGGAGCCGCTCCAGCACGACCGCGTGGTCGCGGGCGCGGGCCGCCGTCAAAAGGCCGTTCACCGCCGGCTCGATCGCTCCCCAAGGCTCGGCCGGGTCCGAGGCCACCCAAACCCCGTCGGCGTTGGTCGAACGCACGGCCTCGGAATCGTAGAAGATGTCCTCCCACAGCTTCTCGCCGGGGCGCAGGCCGGTGTGGACGATGGCGATGTCGATGTCGGGACGCAGCCCGTGCAGGCGGATCAGCTGGCGGGCCAGGTGGTCGATGTGGACCGGCTCGCCCATGTCCAGCACATAGACCTGGCCGTCGTCGCCGGCCTCGGTTTCGGGCAGGGTGCCGGTGCGCAGGACGAGGCTGGCGGCCTCCTGCACGGTCATGAAGTAGCGCACCATGTCCGGGTGAGTGACGGTGACCGGCCCGCCCTGCTCGATCTGGCGCTCGAACAGGGGGACCACCGAGCCGGTGGAGCCCAGCACATTGCCGAAGCGGACCACCGCGACCCGGGCCTTGCCGCCGGCGGCGATGGCGTGGACGCAGCGCTCGGCGATGCGCTTGGTCGCGCCCATGACGTTGGTGGGATTGACGGCCTTGTCGGTGGAGACGAACACCAGGGTCTCGCAGAACTCGCGGGCCAGGGTGGTGACGTTGATCGCCCCGCCGACGTTGGTCAGCACCGCCTCGGTGGGATTGAGCTCCATCAGGGGCACGTGCTTGAGGGCCGCGGCGTGGAGAATCACCTCCGGCCGCTCGCGTTCGAACACGGCGCGCAGGCCTTCCCTGTCGCGCACGTCGGCCAGGGTCGCCGTCCACACCTTGGGGGCGCCGGCCTCGTGCAGGGCCTGATCCAGCGCGTAGAGATTGAATTCCGAGGCGTCGAGCAGGATCAGCTGGGCGGGACCCAGCTCCAGGGCCTGGCGGACCAGCTCCGACCCGATGGTGCCGCCGGCGCCGGTGACCAGGACGCGCTTGCCCTCGATCAGCGCCCGGGCGCGCTCGGCGTCGAGGCGTCGGGGCGGACGATCGAGCAGGTCGGCGGCCTCCAGGGGGGCGAGGCGGCCGGCGGCGCCCTCGGCGGGACGGATGCGGCTGACCCTGGCCCCGGCTTCGCCGGCGGCGGCGACCACGGCCTCTAGCAGGGCGCGGCTCGGCCGCGGCTCGGCGATCACGATCTGCGGCGGCTGGCTGTCGGCCTCGGCCAGGTTCTTCAGGATGGCGGTCAGTTCGGACAGGGAGCCCAGGACCTCGGCCCCATGGATGGTGCGGCCCTGGAAGCCTTCGTCGAGGCCGACGATGCCGGCGACCCGGACAGAAGCCTGGCGGTCGCGGCGCAGGGACGTGAGGTAGCCGGCGGCGGCGGCGGGGGAGCCGACCACCACCGCATGGGGATTGGTGCGGTTCTCGAAGCGGAAGGCGGCGCCGAGGTCGCCGTGGACCCAGGCTTGGGTCAGCACCCGGCCGGCCGCCAGGGCCACCGTCAGCAGGGGCGCGGCGATCAGGGGCGCCGAGCGGGGAAAGTCGCTGAGGCGGGTGGTGAGGAACAGGACCGGCAGCAACAGCAGGTCGGCGACGATCACCGCCTGGGCGATGCGGATAACGTCGTTCAGGGCCGTGAAGCGCCACATGCTCCGGTGCAGGCGAAAAAGGGGGAAGACCCCGGCGCAGATCACCGCGAAGATGGCGGCGGTGACCCAGATCGCGTCCCAGGGCATGGGCCCCGGCTCGAACATGTAGCGGCCGGCCAGCACCCCGGCCATGATCACAGCGGCCCAGACGAGGTCGTGGGCATAGACCGTCCAGGTCGAAAGCGTGCTGGAGCGGAAGGCGCGACTGTCCGACTCGCCGTCACGCAGCAGCGCCGCCCGGGCCAGGAGAGATTGCGGGCCCAGGCGGGATTGAGGCTGCCGTTGCTGGATGAAGTTCACGCGCTCGATCCCTGGCGCCGGCGCGCTGGCCGGCCCGGTTCCCCCGACGAAAGTCCAGTAGACCAGAAACTGCGTCGCTCCAACACGGGCGGCTCTGGGCCTGACCGTCGCGGGGCGCCATGCTGGCCCCGGACCAGAGGATCGCCATGACGCAAGACGACGGCCGGATCGGCGCGGCGGCGGCTCTGGAGGCCCTGCCGGGATGGGCGGCGGTCCCGAACCGCGACGCGATTTCGCGCAGCTATCGGTTCAAGGACTTCGCCGAGGCGTTCGGGTTCATGACCCGCGTCGCCCTGGCGGCGGAAAAGCTCGACCACCATCCCGAGTGGAGCAACGTCTACGACCGGGTCGAGGTGGTGCTGACGACCCACTCGGCGAAGGGGGTGACGGACAAGGACGTCGCCCTGGGCCGGATCATCGACGAAGCGGCGGGCGCCCGGTAAAAGCGGTTCATGGCGCGGTAAAGGTCGGCGACCTATAAGCGGGCGACAATCCTCGGGGTCGAATTGCGCATCCATCCGGTCATTCTCTGCGGCGGCGCCGGCGTGCGTCTGTGGCCCGCGTCCCGCGCCGATCGGCCCAAGCCGTTCCTGCCGCTCCTGGGGCCGCGGTCCCTGTTCCAGCAGACGGTGCTGCGGATGGGCGGCCTGAGCGGCGGCCAGTCGCCGCTGATCGTCGCCGGCGAGGCCCATGCCGCCACCGTCCAGGCCCAGCTTGCGGAACTCGGCGTGTCCGCCACGGTGATGATCGAGCCGGAGGGGCGCGACAGCGCGCCCGCCCTCGCCGCCGCTGCGGCCTGGATCGCCGCCCTCGACTCCGACGCGGTCGTGGCCATGGTCGCCTCGGACCATCACATCCCGGACGCCCCCGCCTTTCGCAGGGCGGTGGAGACCGCCGCCGAAGCTGCGGCCATGGGCGCCATCGTCACCTTCGGCGTGACGCCGACCGAACCGTCCAGCGCCTATGGCTACATCGCCCCAGGCGCCGCCCTGGAGGGGAGCCGGCAGATCCGCAAGGTCGATCGCTTCGTCGAAAAGCCGGGCGCCGCCATGGCGCGCAGCTATGTCGACGCCGGCTATCTGTGGAACAGCGGCAACTTCGTCTTCGGGGCGGGCGTGCTGCTCGGCGAACTGGAGAACTACGCCCCCGAACTGCTGCGGATCGTCCGCGACGCCGTCCGCGACGCCAGGGTCACCGACGCCCAGGTGTCGGGCGTCACGGCCTCCAGCCCGATGGTCCGCTTGGCCCCCGTGTTCGGCCGGGCGCCGAAGATATCCATCGACTATGCGGTGATGGAGAAGACCGACCGCGCCGCCGTCCTGCCGATCAGCCTGGCCTGGTCGGACGTGGGCGCCTGGGAAGCGGTCTGGGCCGCCTCGGCCCGGGACGCCGACGGCAATGTGAACGACGGCGGGGCCCTGCTGCTGGACAGCCGCGACAGCCTGATCCGCGCGCCCGCGGGACGCACGGTGGTCGGCATAGGGCTGGACCGCGTCGCGGTGGTCATCGAGGGCGACGACGTCCTGGTTTGCAGCCTGGACGCCAGCCAGTCGGTCAAGATCGCCTACGACCAGTTGAAGGCGATGACCCCGCCCCCGGCGCCGCCGCCGCCGCCCCAGGCCGCCCTGGCGGCCTTGCGGGCCCGCTTCGAGCGCTGGCTCTTCACCAGCGCATTGCCGGTGTGGTGGTGCCTGGGCTCCGATCCCCTGGTGGGGGGCTTCCGCGAAGCGCTGGAGCCCAACGGCGATCCGGTGAACCGCCTCCTGCGCGCCCGCGTGCAGGGCCGCCAGACCTTCTGCTACGCCATCGCCGGCCAGTTGGGCTGGGCGGGGCCGTGGCGGCGCGCCATGACCCAGGGCCTGTTCTTCCTGCGCGACCGCTACCGCCGCCCGGACGGCCTGTTCCGCACCCTGCTGCACCCGGACGGGACCCCTGCCGACGAGACCTCGACCGTCTACGACCAGGCCTTCGTGCTCCTCGCCCTGGCCGAAGGGGCCAAGGCCCTGCCGGACGAGGCCGCGGTGCTGCGCGCCGAAGCCGTGGCCCTGTTGACCGCCCTGAAGGCCAACCACGGCCATGCCGCCGGGGGCTTCGCGGAGGTCGGCGGCCCGACGCCGTTCCAGTCCGACCCGCATATGCACCTGATGGAGAGCGCCCTGGCCTGGGCCGAGGCCGACGGCGGGGAGGAATGGGAATCCCTCGCCGACGACCTGGCCGAACTGTGCCTGACCCGGCTGATCGATCCGGCCCATGGGGTGGTGAAGGAGAACTTCACCGCCGACTGGGCCCCGGCCCCCGGCCGCGATGGCCAGCTGGTCGAGCCCGGCCACCAGTTCGAATGGGCGTGGCTGCTGGAGCGGTGGGGCCGGCGGCGCTCGCGCCCGGACGCGATGGCGGCGGCGCGGCGGCTGTTCGTGATCGGCGAGCGCGGGGTGGATCTCAAGAGCGGCGTGACGATCAACGACCTGCTCGAAGACTTCAGCGTGGCCGACCCGGACGCGCGCCTGTGGCCGCAGACCGAGCGCCTGAAGGCCGGGCTGATGCTCGCCGACGGGGAGAAGGATCCCATCGTCCGCGACGCCTATCTGACCGCCGCCGCCCAGGCCGGCGAGGCGCTGATGACCTATTTCGAAGGGGTGGTGCCCGGCCTGTGGCGGGACAAGCGCCGCGCGGACGGCAGCTTCGTCGAAGAGCCGGCTCCGGCCAGTTCATTCTACCATATCGTCTGCGCCTACGCGGAGCTGGCGGCCCACGTCGGAGCGTAGAGCCCCCGCGTCAGGGCCCGGGCCGCGCCACGCAGGGCTTGCCGGCCGCCGTGAGGGCCCTGCAGAAGGCCTGGGCCTCGGCTTCGGTCGAAAACCCCGTCAGCACCGCGCGATAGAGCGTGCCCGCCTGGACCGCGACCGGCTCCAGCCGCTGCAGCTTGCCGGCGAGAAGCCTGGGCTGGGCGGCGACCAGCTCGCTGAACGCCACCATGGCCGCACCCGAGGAACCGAAGGCCCCGATCTGGACGGTCGGCCCGGCGGCCGGAGCCGGCTGGGGCGGTGGGGCCGGAGGCGACGGCGGCGAGGGAGCCGCCTGTGCGATCACGGACGCGGGTGGGCTGACAGGGGCGGCGGCAGGACCGGCCGCCACGGCTGGACGGGTCGGCGGGGTCGGCGGCGGAGCGGCCTGAATCGTCGGGGCGGGGCGGGCGACCTGAACGGGCGGCGGCGCAGGCGGCGGGGGCGCCGGGCGCGGAGCGGGGGCTGGTTTCGGCGCCGGGGGCGAAACGGGCGCGGCGACGGCGACGGCGACCGGCTGAGGCCGGGGGACCGCGCCCCGGCACAGGCCGAGGGCGACGGCGGCGAGGGCGTCCGGCGTGACGGGCAGGGCCGAGGGCTCCACGCCGCGGCGAACGTCGCCCAACAGGTTGGAGGCGGCGTAGATATCGGCGCTGCGGACCGTGGCGCGGCGGGCCTCGCAGTCCGGGTCGAGGAAGACGATGGCCGAGCGGCCGCCCAGCCGCCTCCAGGCGGCGGCGTCCAGGGCCTCGACGCGCATCACCGCCGGCTGGCCTGCGAGGCGCTCGCCGCTGATGGGGGCCATGGCCCAGGCCAGGTCGTCGTGGACGGCGACGAGGTCGCGGCGGGCGACGCCCGACTCCCGCTCCAGCCAGCGGGCGACGGCGCTGAAGTCGCGGCTGGTCGGGAACGACGGATAGGCCATGGGCTGGCCCACCGCGGCGGCCGCCAGCAGGGGCAGGAGCAGGCTCACGGGCGCGCCGTCCGGCTCATGAGCCAAGCTTTGCCGCGAGCTCGGCGATCAGGGCCGGGTCGACCTGGACCGCGGCCAGGCGCTCGGCGGTCAGGGCGGCCACCCGGCGCAGCTCCTGAGGCTCATGCTCGGAGGTGATGAAGAAGCGCAGTCGGGCGGTGCGCTCGGGCACGCCGGGATAATGGATCGGTTGGACATTGACCCCGGCCTTCCACAGGGCGTCGGCGGTGAGCGCCGTGCGCAGGGAGCTGCCGATGATGACGGGGATGACGGCTTCGCCGATCGCGGCCCCCGAATCGAGGCCGGCGGCCTTCACGGCCTGCAGGAACACCTGGCCGTTGGCGTGCAGGCGCGCGACCCGCTCGGGCTCGTCCAGCATGGTCTCCAGGGCCGCCAGGGCCGCGGCGGCGACCGGCGCGGGCATGCCGACCGAGAACAGGAAGCCGGGCGCGCTTCCCCTCAGGTGCTCGACCACCGCCCCGCCGCCGGCGATATAGCCGCCGCAGGAGGCGAGGGTCTTGCTGAGGGTGCCCATCCACAGGTCGACCAGGGCCGGGTCCATGTCGAAATGCTCGGCCGCGCCGCGGCCCGTGGCCCCCAGCACCCCCAGGGCGTGAGCCTCGTCCACCATGAGGTATGCGCCGTAGCGGCGGACGATGGCGGCCATGCGCGGCAGGTCGGGCACGTCCCCGTCCATGCTGTAGCAGCCCTCGACGACCACCAGGATGCGGCGCGCCTGGCTGCGCACCTGGTGCAGGGCCCGCTCCAGCTCGTCCGGGTCGTTGTGGGCGAAGCTGCGCCGCCGGGCTCCTGAGAGGATCGCCCCCTGGACGATGCTGTTGTGGGCCAGGGCGTCATAGACGACCGCATCCTCGGGGCCGGTCAGGTGGGCGATGGTGGTGACGTTGGCGGCGTGGCCGCTGACGAAGGTCACGCAGTCCTCGGCCCGGTAGACGCCGGCCAGGGCCGCCTCCAGCGCGCGGTGGACCGGGCGCTCGCCCGACATGATGCGGCTGCCGGAGACGGAGGTGCCGTAGCGGTCGATGGCGGCCTTGGCGGCCTGGCTGACCCGCGGGTGGCCGTTGAGGCCGAGGTAGTTGTAGGAGGCGAAGTTGGAGACGGTCCGGCCCTCGACCTCGGCAAAGGGCGTGGGCAGGCCCGAATAGGCGCGGAAGAACGGGTTCTCGATCCCCAGCAGGGCGCCGATCTCGGCGACGATCCCGGCCTCCTTGAGGGCGTCAGGGTCGCCCAGGGGCGGACGTTCCAGCGGCGAGGAGACGGCGGGGGCGCGGGGCTGCACCGCCTTGCCGGCCAGCTGGCCCAGCAGGCGCGCCTTGGCGTCGGGCTCCAGCCCGAACCCGCCGGGGCGGCCGGTCACGCCCCCAGCTCCGCGGTGGGCTCATGGCGGGCGAAGCGGTCGGCGAGGTCGGAGGCCTCGGGCGGGGCCTCGCCCCGGGCGGTCCGCACCACACGGGCGGCGATGGCGTTGAGGGTGGTCCCGCCGCCGACCGAAAGCAGCGGCAGCTCCTGGCCCAGCCGCGCCTCGACGGCGAGGCGCAGCTCCAGGGCCATCAGGCTGTCGAAGCCCATGTCGGCGATCGGCCGGTCGAGGTCGATCTTGTCGCGCTGCAGCCGCAGGATCGACGACACCTCGTCGGCGAGCAGGTCGGCGGTGAGCGCCCGGGCCTCATCCCAGGTGCAGCCCGCGATCTCCTCTCGCAGGGAGCGGTGGTCGGCCTTGGCCGGGCCGCCGTCGGCGAGGTCGTCGAGGAAGGGCGTCGCGCCGACGGGCAGCTGGCGGCGGATCACGCTCCAGTCGACCAGGGCGTAGCCCGCCACGGGCAGGCCGGACTCGATCAGGGCCGGCAGGGCGTCCAGGGCCAGCTGCGCGGTCAGCTCGCCCGAGGCCAGGACCCGCTCCAGAATGTCGCGGATATGGGTCTGCCGGGCCAGGTAGCCGGCGTCGGAGATCGGGCCCCATTGCACGGCCAGGGCCGGCAGGCCGGCGGCGTGGCGCCGGCGGGCGATGGCCTCGATCGCGGCGTTGGCGGCGACGTAGTTGCCCTGACCCGGGCTGCCCAGGGCGGCGGCGATGGAGGAATAGAGCACGAAGACCTCGACCGGGTCGGCGCGGGTCAGGCGGTCGAGGGCGCAGGCGCCGGCCAGTTTCGGCTCCAGCGAATAGGCGAAGCGGGCGCGGTCGAGGTTGGGCAGGAGGCCGTCGTCCATGACCATGGCGGCGTGCACGACCCCGCCGATGGGCGCCATGTCGGCGCGGATGGAGGCGAGGGTCCGTTCCAACGCGGCCGCGCCGGCGACGTCGCAGGCGAAGGCGCGGGCGTCGACGCCCTGCGCCGCCAGGTCGGCGAGGACGGGGGCGAGGCCCGGGGTGGCGGGGCCGCGGCGGCCGAGCAGGGCCAGGGATTTCGCGCCGCGGGCGGCGAGCCAGCGGGCGGTCTCCAGCCCGAAGCCGACCGTGCCGCCGGAGACCACATAGGTGCGGTCGGGGCTGACGGCGAAGGCTGGGGTGGCGGGCGGCGGCTCTACGACGGGTTCGGGGATCAGCACGATCTTGCCGATGTGGCCCGAGCCCTGCATCAGCCGGAAGGCCTCGACCGCGTCGTCGAAGCCGAAGGCGCGATAGGGCAGGGGCTTCAGGGCGCCGGACGCGATCAGCTCGCCGATCTCGCGGAACAGGGCGGCGGCCAGGGCCGGGCGCAGGCGTGGCAGCTGGTCGGCGTCGATGGCGTAGTACGAGGCGTTGTGGCGCAGCGGCCGCAGCCCCACGGGCGTGTTGCCGAACAGGTCGCGCTTGCCGATTTCGAGGAAGCGGCCGAAGGGCTTCAGCAGGCGCAGGGACTCCTGCATCAGGGCGCCCGAGAGGGAATTCAGCACCACGTCGACGCCTTCGCCGCTGGTGGCGGCGAGGATCTGGTCGGCGAAGCTGGCGCTGCGGCTGTCGAAGACGTGGTCGACGCCGAGCAGCTGCAGCAGCTCGCGCTTGGCCGGCGAGCCGGCGGTGGCGAAGACCACGGCGCCGCGGTGGCGGGCGTACTGGATGGCGGCCAGGCCGACGCCGCCGAGGCCGCCGTGGATCAGCACCCGCTCGCCCGGCTGCAGATCAGCCAGGCGGCCGAGGGCGTAGACCGCGGTCATGGCGGTGACCGGCAAGGTGGCGGCGGCGGCGAAATCCATGCCGGCGGGCAGGCGCAAAACCGCGTGGGCCTTGGTGACGACGTGGGTGGCCAGGGCGGCGGGGGCCACGGCGGCGACCGCGTCGCCGACCGCCACGCCTTCGACGCCTTCGCCGACGGCGGTGACCACCCCGGCGCATTCCAGGCCGAGGGTCGGGCCGGAGAAGCCGTCCATCAGGGCCTCGTCCGGCAGGGCGCCCAGGGCCCACATCACGTCGCGGAAGTTCAGGCCGGCGGCGCCCACCGCGATGGCGACCTCGCCGGGGCCGGGCGCGGGCGGATCAAGGGCCTCCCAGGCCAGGCTGCCGAGCAGGCCCGGTCGCAGGATGTCGAGCCTGCGGCCGGCCGGCGGCGCGGCTGCGGCGGGCAGGCCGGCGCGCAGGCGGGGGACCAGGCGCCCCTGCGGGGTCAGCACCACCTCGCGCTCGGCGCCGGGGGCCAGGACCTCGTCGGACAGGCGGTCCGGGGCCACGTCCGGTTCGATGCGCACGAAGCGGCAGTCGACGCCCTCGTTGGTCATCACCTTGCGCAGGCCGGCCAGGGCGGCGGCGCCCGGGTCGGTCGATGCGCCTTCGGCCACCAGCCAGAAGCGGGTGCGCTCGGCCGCCGGCAGGGCGCCGGCGCTGGCCGCCAGGCGGGCGCAGATGGTGGGAAGCTGTTCGAGCACGGCGCGGTCGTTGGCGCCGCGGGGCGCCACCAGCACGAGGTCGCGCCAGCCGGGCGGCCCGATGGCGCTCAGCACCTCCTCCAAGGCGTCGGCCGGCAGCAGGGCCGACTTGCGGTGTTCGGCCAGGGCGGCGGTGAGGGCCTCGGCCAGGACCGAGGGGCCTTCGCCGAGGACGAGGATGACGCTCTCCACCTCCGGCGGCCCGGCGTCGGGCTCTAAGGAGCGATCGATCCCCGGGCGCTGGGCGGCGATGAGGGCGGCAGGCCAGACGGCGCCGGGCAGCTGGGCCGTCTCGACGCCGACGCAGCCGAACAGCTGCAGGCGCTCGGCCCAGGCCTCGGCCTCGGCGAGACGGGCGGCGGCTTGCGGCCCGAAGGCCAGGGGCCAGATGCGGTTGGGCTCGGGTTCGACGGCGAAGAGGACGCCGCCGGGGGCAAGCAGCGCGCTGGCGGCCCCGGCGGAAACGCCCGAGCGGGTAAAGGCATAGGCGCCGACGACGAGGTCGAAGCCCTCGCCGCCGAGGCTGGCCCCGACGGGGTCGGCGGGCGGGCTCCAGGCCTGCGCCCGCACGCCGGGGTGGGATCGGGCCACGGCGGCGAGCGTGGCCAGGCCCGTGTCGTCGTCGGTGGCCACGACGCAGTTCAGGGCGATATCAGGCAGGCGGGCCAGGAGGCGGCGCAGCAGGCGCGCCGAAGGCTGGCCGATCACGGCCATGCGCAGGGGACGCCCCGCCGGCCAGCTCGCGGCCAGGGCGGCGACGGCCTGCCCGAGGGCTTCGGCGCCGGCGATCGCCGAGGGAGAGGCCGACAGCAGTTGTTCGACCAGACGCTCGGCGGGCAGGGGCAAGGCGTCCAGGCCGGTCTGCAGGGCGCGGACCAGGGCTGCGCCGCCGCCGCCGGCCAGGGCGGCTTCGGCGCTGGCGGCCGGATGGTCGAGGAGCAGAGACTGCCAGATTTCGGCGGACGCGGGCAGGCCGCTCTCGGGGGCGATACGCCAGCCGCCGTCGGCGCGCTCAGCGAGGCCTTCCTCCTCCAGCCAGCCGAGCAGCTGGTCGAACAGGCCTTCTGCGTCGGAGGCGATGCGGCTCTCATCGACCAGGCCGTCCTGCGCCAGGGCCGACAGGGCCTCGTGGGCCGCGGCGGCGCCATAGGCGCGGGCGAGTAGCAGGGAGCCGGAGGCGTCGTCGCGCGGGCGCAAGTCGGCCAGGGCCGCTTCGACCTCGGGGCCGCCGATGCGGCCGGGCTGGCGCGGGGTCGGGACCAGGGCGGTCCAGAACTGGCGGGCGGGCGCCTCGGCCTCCCCGGGCCGGACCCGCACGAACCAGCACTCCAGCAGCTCGGCGATGACGTGGCCGTCCGCATCCAGCAGGGCGACGTCGGCGCAGTGGGCCTTGGGGCCGACCCGGCGCAGCTCGCAGCGGGCCTTGACCGCCACGGCGCCCTGGCGAAGCAGGCGCACCCGGCCGAACCGCCACGGCAGCACGCTGTCGCCGGGCAGGGTGAATTCGAGCGACTTGGTGGCCAGCACCCCCTGGAAGGCGGCGTCGAGCAGAACCGGATCGACCAGGCAGCCCTCTTCGGGCGGGGCGTGGGTCGGGTCGAAAGCGATCTCGGCGGCCTCGGGGCCGAACACCACCGCGCCGGTCACCGGCCGGAACACCGGCCCGTACTCCATGCGCAGGATGTCGGTGAAGACGTAGAACTGTTCCGGCGTCAGGGTCTTGGACGCGGCCTTTGCGGTCGGCTGGAACAGGGACGAGGGCGAGGGCTCGGCCACCACCTGGCCCGAGGCGCTCACCGTCATCGCATCGTGGGACAGGCGGGTGCGGCTGGACAGCTCGAAGCGGCCGGTCTCGGCATCGAGACGGAAGACCGTTTCGCGGGCCTCGTCCAGCAGCAGGGGCCGGAAGATCTCGAAGTCGCGCAGTTCGAGGGCGGTCGCGTCGGGGCGCCAGGCGCGGGCGGCGGCCAGGGCCATATCGACCATGGCGGCGGCGGGCAGGACCACGGACCCGTCCACCCGGTGGTCGTCCAGCCAGGGCATGCGGCTGGTCGACAGGTGGTTG
>DAICXL010000140.1:0-4282 GCA_027312185.1 Caulobacterales bacterium
GGCGAGGCCAGGCGCGGCGACAGCCGCGGCGGTCAGGGCGGCGAAGGCGAAACGAACGGCAGGACGCATGGGCGGGCGCATGGGGAATCCCCTTGAAGGCGACGGCTCCCGCGCGAGCGCGCGGCGGCTGAGGGCCAAACTGCACGCGAATGGTCAACAAAGTCTCAAAGCGCGCCGAGGGTGCGGCGAAACGACCCCCAAGCCGCGCAGTGGACGCACTAAATCGGCAAAGAAATGCACCACTATATACTAGGTATGGGGCCGTTAAGTCCTCACTAACCATAGTCAGTGCTGGTCACCACGCCATCATTCATTCGACATTAACATGGAACTGGGCACATGGCGGCGTGTTCCGGGGTCAATCGAGCGGGGACGGCTCGGAGGCCGCGCCCTTAATGAGGAGATCTAAGATGTCGAAGTTCGTTACGCGTTTCGTCAAGGACGAGTCCGGCGCCACCGCCATCGAGTATGGCCTGATCGCCGCGCTGATCGCCGTCGTGGTCATCACCGCCGTCACCACCCTGGGCACCAACCTCAAGGGTCAGTTCACCAATATCGCCAACGAAATCAAATAGCTCCGCGGTGACGCGGGACGCCTAAGAAGGCCGCGGCGCACCAGCGCCGCGGCCTCTTTCATTTGTCGGCAAGGTTCCGGGGGTATCCAGGGCGGATGCCACAGGGCCTGCAGACCCTTCTCCTGATCGTGTTCCCGGCGCTGGCCATCGTCGCCGCGCTGAGCGACGCGACCACCATGACCATCCCCAACTGGATCTCGGCCGCCCTGGTCCTGGCCTTCTTCCCAACCGCCCTCGCCGTCGGCCTGCCGGCGCCCGCGATCGGCCTTTCGGTGGCCCTGTGCCTGGGGGCCCTTGTCGCCGGCATGGCGATGTTCGCCCTGCACTGGATCGGCGGCGGCGACGCCAAGCTGTTCGCCGCCAGCGCCCTGTGGCTGGGCATGGCCGGCGCCGCGCCCTTCCTGGTGTGGACCGCCATCGCCGGCGGGGCCCTGGCCCTGGCCTTGCTCGGCGCCCGGCGCTGGGCGTCCGATATCGGCGTGCCCTTCCGTCCGCCCGGCTGGATGGAACGCCTGCTCGCCCCTGAGGGCGACATTCCCTACGGCATCGCCATCGCCGCCGGCGCCCTGGCGGCCTTTCCCCAATCCGGCCTGGTCCTCGCCTTCCACGGCGCGTGACGCTGCGGCGCAAGGTCCGGGCTCGGTTCTGTTTAGGCCGGTGTTAACCAGGACGCCTCAAGGGTGGGCTCCATAGTCCGTTGCTGCGTCACTTGCAGCGTGGGAGAGCCTCATGGGCCCCGTTAGAATCCTGATCCTGGTCGTCGCCTTGGCCGCCGCCGTCGGCGCCGTCGTGATTGTGCGGGGCATGTCCAAGGCGCAGCCGCCTCAGGTTGTCGTCGCCGCCGCTCCGGCCGTGGTGGAGAAGCCGACGGCCCAGGTGCTGGTGGCCAAGCGCGACCTGCCGGCCGGGACCCGACTCACCCCCGAAGACATGACCTGGCAGGCCTGGCCGCAGGACTCGCTGAACGCCGCCTTCATCGTCGCGGCCGCCCCGCCGAAGCCGGCCAGCGAGACCGCCAAGGTCGCCGCGACCGCCGTCGACATCGCCAAGGCCGCGGCCGGAACCCAGGACCCGCTGCTCGTGGCCCTGGTCGGGGCGGTGGTGCGCGAGCCGATCCTGGCCAACGAGCCGATGACCGACCGCAAGCTGGTGCGCGCGGGCAGCGCCGGCATCATGGCCATCACCCTGGAGACGGGGATGCGGGCCATGGCCGTCCCCCTGTCGGCCGAGAGCGCGGCCGGCGGCTTCATCCTGCCCGGCGATCATGTCGACGTGGTGATGACCCACGAGCTCGAGGGCGCCGGCGGCAAGAGGTTCGCGTCCGATACGGTGCTGAAGAATGTCCGCGTCCTGGCCATCGACCAGACCACCGGGGCGCCCAAGGAGGGCTCGTCCGTGGTCGGGGCCACCGCCACCCTGGAGATAAACTCCAAGCAGGCCGAGATCCTGGCCCTGTCCAAGGCGCAAGGGGACCTGTCCCTGGTGCTGCGCTCCTACGCCGACGCCGCCGGGCCGGCGGTCACCGTGGCCCAGAACGACGAGACCGACTTTCGCGCCGCGGTGGTGAAGGTGTTCAAGAACGGCTCGGCCACCGGCTCGACGACCGAAGTGACGGTCACCCGATGAGCCTGCGCCCCGCCCTCGCAAAAGCCTTTGGCCTCGCCGCCGCCCTGTCGTGGACGGTGCAGGGCGCCGCCTTCGGCCAAGCCTTCCCGCGCTCGGCCGTCCAGCCCTCGCCCTACTCCGCCTCTCCCTATAGCGGCCCGGCCTCGCGTCCGCTGGCCGGCGCGCCCCAGGCGCCCGTCATCCAGCAGAACGGCGCCCAGACGGTCCGGGTCGACCTCGGCTCGGGCGGCTCGCAGACCCGCATGATGTCCCTGCCCCGCGGCAAGTCGGCGGTGATCGAGCTGCCGGCCGACGCCCGCGACGTGCTGGTCTCGGACCCCAAGGTCGCCGACGTGGTGCTGTCCACGCCGCGGCGCATCTATGTGCTGGGCGTCGGCGCGGGCCAGACCGACGCGGTGTTCTTCGACGCCGCCGGCCGCCAGCTGCTGAACCTGAACATCCGGGTCGACCAGGACATTTCGTCCCTGTCCTCGACCATGAACCGCATCCTGCCGGGCGCCTCGGTCCGGATCGAGGCCCTCAACGACAGCCTGATCCTGTCGGGCGGCGTCGCCAGCCTGTCCGACGCCGACAAGGCGGTGCAGCTGGCCCGCAGCATGGTCTCGGCCCCCGAGAAGGTGGTCAACATGCTGTCGATCGCCAGCCCCGACCAGGTGATGCTGAAGGTCCGCATCGTCGAGGTCGACCGGACGGTCATCAAGCAGCTCGGGTTCAACCTCAACGCCATCTACAACGCCATCGGCGAGCCCCAGCTGAAGTTCGGCCTGTCGCAGGGCTTCGGCGTCAACGGCTCGCTGCTCGGCGGCGTCAGCACGGGCTACGACCTCGACACCACCAAGGTGCCGACGCTGCAGGTTCCCTGCGCCCCGGGCCTAACCGGCGACTGCCTGGCGGTGACCCGCAACATCGGCGACGCCATCAACTACAACACCGCCACCGCCACCGACGTGGCCGGCAAGGCCGGCCTGAACCAGGCCGAGGCCATGCTGCAGGCCTTCGAGCGGGTCGGGCTGGTGCGCACCCTGGCCGAGCCCAACCTCACCGCCGTCTCCGGCGAGGCCGCCAAGTTCCTGGCCGGCGGCGAGTTTCCGGTGCCGACCGGGCGCGACACCAACGGCCAGGTGACCGTCGAGTTCAAGCCCTACGGGGTCGGGCTGGGCTTCACCCCCGTGGTGCTGAGCGAGGGCCGCATCTCGATCAAGATCTCCACCGAATATTCGGAGATCACCAACATCGGCGCCCTGACCATCGGCAACGGCGCCGGCACCTCCGGCACCACGGTCCCGGGCCTCAACGTCCGCCGCGCCGAGACCATGGTCGAGCTGCCCTCCGGCGGCGCGATGATGATCGCCGGCCTGCTGCAGTCGACCACCAAGTCGACCATCGATTCGGTCCCCGGCCTGATGCAGCTGCCCGTCCTGGGCGCCCTGTTCCGCAGCCGCGACTTCCTCAACAACGAGAGCGAGCTGGTGGTGATCGTCACCCCCTACCTCGTGAAATCGACCAGCCCCGACAAGCTGCAGACGCCGGCCGACGGGCTCCAGATCGCCTCGGACATGCAGACCGTGCTGCTGGGCCGCCTGAACAGGGCCAGCGGCCGTTCGCCGGACAAATCCGGCGCCACCTTCCAGGGACCTTACGGCTATGTGGTCGACTGACGCCGCCGCGCGCCTGCGCGGGTTCGCTCCTCTGATCCTGGCCGCCGCCCTCGGCGGATGCGGTTCGCTGGCCACCGGCTACGACGAGGCCCTGCCGGCCACGCCGACCCAGCAGTACACGATCAATGTCGAGGAGACCCCCGACCGCCTGGCCATGACGCCCCATGCCGAGGGGCTGTCGCCGGCGCAGCGGGTGGCCCTGATCGGCTTCGTGTCGCGCTGGCGCGAGGCGACGGGCGCCGGCGACATCGCCGTGCAGGTTCCGGCCGGCGGCGACCAGGCCGCCATCGCCAAGACCGCCTCCGACGTGATGGGCGCCCTGCAGGCCCTGGGCGTTCCCTCGCAGCAGGTCCGCATCGGCGACTACACCGCCCCGGCCGGCGCCGAGCGGGTGCTGGCCAGCTTCTCCAGCCTGGAGGCCCG
>DAICXL010000141.1:0-3978 GCA_027312185.1 Caulobacterales bacterium
GGGGCGACGGCCCCTCCAGCAGCAGCCTGTCGGCGGGGACGCCGTGGGCCGCGAAGCGCCTGAGCGTCTCTTCCACCACCATGGGCCGGCCCAGTTGCGGGGCTTTCAGGAACAGGCGTGATCCAGGGGCGGCCAGCAGGATCTTCGACCACAGGGCCACGACCTCGTCGGTCACCTTCCTGAGGTTGTTGAAGCAGCCGAAGGTGAAGGCCTCGCCCGCCCGGCACGGCAGGGCGTTCGGCTCAACGGTCTGGGACGGCGGCGTCAGGCAGCCCATGCCCGGCAGCCGCCAGGGCTTTTCGGTGAACTGGTCCTCGTCCTGCGGCGGAAGGAGGTGGCCGTCGGTGAGGACGTAGTCGATCTCGGCAACGCCGGTGGTGGCGAAATAGCCGATCCAGGTCGCCTGCACCGGGGCCGGCTTCCAGGCGAACAGGGGGAGCCGATTGGACGCGGTGTGGCCGGACAGGTCGATGAGGAGGTGGATCCCGTCCGCCCGGATCAGGCCTGCCGCCGCTTCGTCGTCGAGGCCGGTCAGGGGGCGCCAGGCTGCGAAGAACGGCCTGATCCGGCGGGTCAGGGCTGAGACGACATTGACGGTCGGATAGGCGAACAGCTCGATCCGGACCGGATCGAGCGCGCGCAGGACCCCCTCGAGGAAAAAGCCGACCGGGTGGTCATGGAAGTCCCCCGAGACAAGCCCGACCCGCAGGCGCTGCGGCGCGGGCTCGCAGGTCCAGGACGAAAACCGCCCCGCGGCGGCCATGCGGCTCGCCCGCTCGCCAAAGCGCCGCGCGTCGGCCAGACGCTGGGCCGGCGTGTAGGCCGGCATGTACTGGCGCAGGAACAGCAGGCTGCTGTGGGCGGCCATGAAATCGGGCCTCAGGGCGACGGCGCGCTCATAGCTCTGCTCGGCCGCCTCCAGCCGGCCCAGGCTGTTGAGGACCGCGGCCAAGCCGGCATGAGCGCCGGCGGCCTGGGGTTCGACCGCGATGCTGCAGCGATAGCTCGCCTCAGCCTCGTCCAGCCGGCCGAGGCTGAGCAGCAGGTCGCCGAGCTGGTTCAGGGCGTCGCGGTAGTCCGGCCGCAGGTCGAGGGCGCGCCGATAATGCTCTTCCGCGGCCGCGGCCTGCCCCCGCCGCCTCAGCACGCCGCCGAGGTTGTTGTGCGCCGCGGCCAGAGCGGGATCGGCCTCCAGGGCGCTGCGATAGCTGGCTTCGGCCTCGGCAAGGCGGCCCCGGGCGGCCAGGAGGTTGCCGAGATTGAGGAAGGCGGCGGCGAAGCCGGGGCTTGTGGCGATGGCGCTTCGATAGGCCGCCTCCGCCTCGTCGAACCGCTTCAGCCCCTGCAGGGTGTTGGCCAGATTGAACTGAGCCGCCGCGAAGGCGGGGTCGATGGCGACGGCGCGGCCGAAACGCTCCGCCGCCTCCTCGGCCCGTCCGAGGCCCTGCAGCAGAAGGCCGAGGTTGTTGTGGGCGTTGGCGTAGCCGGGCCGGATCAGCAGCGCCTGGGCGAAGCTCGCCTCGGCGTCCTGCGGGCGCCGCAGGCGGGTGAAGATGTTGCCGAGGTTGTTGTGCGCCTCGGCCAGGTCCGGCCTCAGCGCCAGCGCCTGCTGAAAATGCAGGATCGCCTCGTCGAGGCGCCCCTGGTTCTGCAGGGCGCTGGCCAGATTGAAGTGCGCCACCGCATCCAGGGGGCGCGCTCCAGGCTTGGCGGCCTCGGTGTCACCGGTGGGCATGGTCCGGGTCCGCCTCACTCGGGCCGGGCGTCCTCCACGGCAAGTCCCAGGCTCTGCAGCTGCGGGCGAACCGTGGCCGCGTCGCCGACGACGACCCAGACCATCTTCGACGGGTCGATCACCTTGCGGGCGGCGGCGTCGAGCTGCTGGGTGGTCATGGTCCGGTAGCGATCGGCCACCCGCTCCCAATAGTCGTCGGGGCGTCCCAGGAGGGCGTTGCTGCGCAGGGCGCCCAGCACGGCGCCCGAGGTCTCGAACTGGCCGGCCAGCTGGCGGGTGTTGGCGTTGATCACCTGCTGAAGCTCCGGAGGAGTCAGGCCCTTGGTGGTGAGGAAGCCGCTCATCTGGTCCATCAGCGCCTGGACAGCCGGACCGGTCTTGTCCGCCTGCACCGGGGCGGTGACGGTCAGGGCGGCGCGGTCCTCGAACAGGTCGACGGTGCTGCGGGCGCCGTAGGACCAGCCCTTGGTCTCGCGCAGGTCCATGTTGATCCGCGACAGGAAGTTGCCGCCGAGCATCTCATTGGCGGCGCGCAGGTCCAGGGTGTCGTCGGCCCCGCGCACGGGCAGCACCTGGCCGCCGTAGATGTAGGACTGCGGCGACTGCGGCCGGTCGATCAACACGATGCGCGGCCGGGGCGCCGTAGGCTGGACCGCGAAGTCCTTGCGCCCCTTGGGAACGGCCGGCGGCGCCCAGGCGCCGAAACGGCTTTCGAGCTGCGGGACGAGGTCAGCCAGGGCGATGTCGCCGACGGCGAAGATCGTCGCGTTGTCCGGCCGCAGCCAGGTCTGGTGGAAACGAACCAGGTCGTCGCGGGTCAGAGCCCGGACAACCTCGGCCCGGCCCGTCCCGCTGGGCGGGCGGCCGTAGGGATGCTGCGGGCCGTAGATCAGAGCCGGCAGGGCGCGCTGGGCCAGGCTGGCCGGCTGGGTCAGCTCCTGGGCGATGACCGCGAGCTGCTGGGTGCGCAGGCGCTCCACCTCCGCCGGGGCGAAGGCGGGGTTGCGGATGATGTCGGCCAGCAGGTCGAGGGAGGGCCCGAGGTTGGGGGTCAGGGCGGACATGATCACGGCCGTGCGGTCGCGCGACGCCGTCGGCTGGATCTGCGCGCCCAGCCGCTCCTGCGCCTCGGCGATCTGGATCGAGTTGCGGGTGGTCGTGCCCTCGGGCAGCAGGCGCAGCATCAGGGACTGGGTCCCGATCGCGCTGGCCGGATCGGCGGCGACGCCGGCGTCGAACTCCACCGCCACCCGCACCACCGGCACGGTCTGGCGCCGGGCGTAGACGACCTCGATGCCGTTGGAGAGCCTGGCGCGCTGCACGTCGGGGAAATCCAGGCCGGCGATCACGCCGATCGGCGGCGCCGGGCGGGGGACGGGCGCGGTCGAGGCCGCGCCACTCGCCGCATCGGCGGCGGTCCAGGGCGCCAGGGGCTGCTCGCCCGGCTGCGGCGGCCGGTAGAACCGCGGCCGCTGGCTGGCCTGGCCGCGCGAGGCGGCGGCCTCTTCGTAGGCGTCCCGTTCGCCGGGGACGACGGTCAGGGCGTAGACGGGCCGCGTCAGCCACTTCTGCATCACCCGCCGCACCTCGGCGGGGGTCGTCCGGCCAAGGGCCAGCAAGCGCTTGCGGAAGAAGTCCGGGTCGTCGGCGTAGAGCGCGCCCTCGGCCAGGGCCACGGCCTTGCCGCCGCCGCCGCCGACCTGTTCGAGGCCGCGGACGCGGGCGGCGACCTCGGTCATCACCACCCGCTGGACCTCGTCCGCCGTCGGGCCATTGGCGATCAGGTCGGCCATGATGGCGTCGAGGCGCCGGGCGACCGCGTCGGCGTCCACCCCGGGCTTCACGTCCACCTGCACCTCGAACAGGCCCACCCGGTGAAAGGTCTGGTTGTCGGCCGAGACCCGCACCGCCGTCTGGTCCTTGCGGACGAGCTCGTTGTCGAGCCGCGAGCTCGACAGGCCGCCGAGCACCGTGGCGGCCACGGACAGGGGCACGCTCTCGGGGTCGAGCAGGCCCGGGACGATCCAGTTGCGATAGATGCGGGTGGTGGCGACCCGGTCCTTCATCACCTGCGACACCGGGGCCGGCAGGGTGGGGACAGAGGCCTGGGCCGGGCGGTTCTCCGGTCCGCGCGGGATGTCGCCGAAATATTTCTCGACCAGGGGACGCGCCTCGGCGGCCGAGATGTCGCCGGCCAGCACCAGCACCGCGTTGTTCGGGCCGTAGCGGGCCCGGAACCAGTC
>DAICXL010000142.1:0-3956 GCA_027312185.1 Caulobacterales bacterium
TTTGATTTCGCCCGGGTCTGGAGGAACCGTGAACGCGGCCCACTGCACCATCCGGAGTTCACCCTGCTGGAATGGTACCGGGCCGGCGAGCCCTACACCGTGCTGATGGACGACTGTGGGGCGTTGATGGCCCTCGCGGCCGAGACGGCGGGAGCGCGGCGCTTCACCTGGCGCGGCCATGAGGCCGACCCCTTCGCCGAGCCTGAGCGTGTGACGGTGGCGCAGGCCTTCGATCGGTTCGCGGGAATCGACCTGCTGGCCAATCCGGAGCGGGACGGACTGGCCGCCGCGGCGACGGCGGGCGGGGTCCGGGTCGCGGACGACGACAGCTGGGCCGACGTGTTCAGCAAGGTGCTGACCCAGCGGATCGAGCCGCGGCTGGGGATCGGGCGGGCGACCATCCTGTGCGAATACCCGACCGCCGAAGCGGCCCTGGCCCGGCCCACGGACCACGACCCACGCGTAGCCGAGCGCTTCGAACTCTATGCCTGCGGGGTGGAGCTGGCCAACTGCTTCGGCGAGCTGACCGACGCAGATGAACAGCGCCGGCGGTTCGAGGCCGAAATGGCCGAGAAGGCGCGGGTCTACGGCGAGCGCTATCCCATCGACGAGGCGTTCCTGGCGGCGCTGGCGGTGATGCCGTCGGCCAGCGGCGCGGCCCTCGGCTTCGACCGGCTGGTGATGCTGGCCACCGGCGCGACGCGGATCGAGCAGGTGGTCTGGACGCCGGTGGCGGGCAGGTAATTTCTGTCATCCCGGACAGCCCGCAGGGCTGAGCCGGGACCCAGGGGCCACCCGCGCGCCCAGTCGCCTGGATCCCGGCTCTCCGCTGCGCTGCGGCCGGGATGACAAGGGTTGATGTTGCGCCCTCCCCCGCCATCGGCCACTTGTCCCCCATGACCGCCACCCTCCGCAGCACCGCCGACCTGGCCTGCGCCGGCCTCGTCGCGCCGGAAGCCCTGGCTGCGCTCGAGCAGGTCGCTGCGCGCTACGCCATCGCGATCACGCCGGCCATCGCCGCCCTGATCGATCCAGCCGACGCCCACGACCCGATCGCCCGCCAGTTCATCCCCACCGCGGCCGAGCTGGACCTCCGGCCCGAGGAGACCGGCGACCCCATCGGCGACGACGCCCATTCGCCGACCCCGGGCCTAGTGCACCGTTATCCTGACCGGGTGCTGCTGAAGCCCACCCACACCTGCGCCACCTATTGCCGGTTCTGTTTCCGCCGCGAGATGGTGGGGCCTGGCTCAGCGCCCCTCAGCGAAGCCCAGCTCGACGCCGCCTTCGCCTACATCGCCGCCCGTTCGGAGATCTGGGAGGTCATCGTCTCCGGCGGCGACCCTCTTGTGCTGTCGCCCCGCCGGCTGAAGGCCCTGATGGCCCGCATCGAGGCGATCGACCATGTGAAGGTGGTGCGCTTCCACACCCGCGTGCCGGTCGTGGCCCCGGAACGGGTGACGCCGACCCTGGTCCGCGCCCTGAAGAGCCGCAAGGCGGTCTATGTCGCCCTGCACGCCAACCACGCCCGCGAACTGAGCGACGCCGCACGGGCCGCCTGCGCCCGCCTCATCGACGCCGGCCTGCCCCTGGTCAGCCAGACCGTGCTGCTGAAGGGGGTCAACGACGACCCCGAGGTCCTGACTGCGCTGATGCGCGCTTTCGTCGAGACGCGGATCAAGCCCTACTACCTGCACCACGGCGACCTCGCCCCCGGCACCGGCCACCTGCGCACCACCATCGCGGAGGGCCAGGCGGTGATGCGGGCGTTGCGCGGGCGTCTCTCCGGCCTGGCCCAGCCGACCTATGTGCTCGACATCCCCGGCGGTCACGGCAAGGTTCCGATCGGGCCGGCCTATCTGAGCGGCGACGGAGGGGTGGAGGACCCGGCCGGGGCGCACCACCCCTATCCTTGAGAACCTGACCATGGCCGATCACGACAACGCCGCCCAGCTGGCCTCGCCCTCCTACAGGCTGGCAGCGCTGGACCAGGAGTTCCTGCTCGGCGATTCCATGCGCGGGGTGCGCTTCCTGCTGGAGTTCGCCAAGGCCGACGAGGCGCTCAGGGCCTGGGGCGTGCGCTCCACCATCGTGGTGTTCGGCAGCGCGCGGATCCGCGAGGACGGCCCCGGCCGGCAGGGCGAATGGTACGCCCAGGCCCATGCTTTCGGACGCCTCGCTTCCCAGCGGGGCGGCGCCATGCTGACGGCGGGGCGACAGCGCGACAATGTCATCGCCACCGGCGGCGGCCCGGGCGTGATGGAGGCGGCCAACCGCGGCGCCTCTAAAATTGGCGCGCCCTCCATCGGCTTCAACATCACCCTGCCGTTCGAGCAGGAGCCCAACGCCTACTCCACGCCGGAGCTCACCTTTCGCTTCCACTATTTCGCCATGCGAAAAATGCACCTGGCGATGCGAGCCAACGCCCTGGTGGTGTTCCCGGGCGGCTTCGGCACGTTCGACGAGTTGTTCGAGATCCTCACCCTGCGCCAGGTCGAGAAGGCGCCGCCGATTCCAGTGGTGCTGGTCGATGAAGCCTATTGGCGCTCGGTGATCTCGTTCAACGCCCTGGTCGATCAGGGCATGATCGCGCCCGTCGACTTGCAGCTGTTCTCCTTCGCCGAGGATGCCGAGGCCGTATGGCGCTGCCTGCTGGAGCGGGGCCTGAAGCCGGGCGAGAACATCGAGCAGCCCGCCGCCCTGAGCAGCGGCGGGGCGGTCGACCGGCAGAGCTGAACGTTCGGCCAAAGGCGGGCCACCGACTGCGCTTGCGGGACGCCGGCCGACCACACCGCCGGCCCGCCCCCGCCAAGGGCGAAGCGTGACTATGTATGTTCACAAGCCTCTTCGCGCACACAGGCCAGCGAAACGGACAGCCTTACAGGCTCTATTCATATCCAAGGTTGATTACACAACAAGATCACTTGTGAAGGCCGCGATAATCAATATGATTGACTAATCATCCACATCGGCGTTGCTCTATTGGCTAGGACTTGCTTATTTTCGACAGCTGATTGAGTATAGTTTCGGGCCGCGACGGCGACGCAACCCCTTGCGTCGTTGGCTCTTCAACCTTGACCCCGCTGCCAAGTAAGGCCGCGGGGTTTATTTTTGTCTGTGCAGCTTCCGTTCGGCCCCGCCCATGCGCCACGTCAATGGCTCGAGTCACGGACAAAGGGTTGACTTGTCACCTATGAAACGTTGACTCGTCATAGAATAATAGTTGACTATACATTCAGATGGCGCCGCCGCCCACTGGGTCTAAAAAGCCACTGTTTCCGTTCTTATACCGCAAAATCCTTCGCAACTCGAATAACTGTTGCGCTCTATAATTCATGCTCATAGTGTCTCCATACTGACCGTGGTTCGCCTACTGGGGCAGCCGTCGGTGGCGTGTACGTCGCCATACCCGCACAAAGCGGGTTTCAGATCTGGAGCGTATCTTCCGTTGGTGAATTAGGCCCCAAGGGGACTCAGCGATCGCTGGCAAACGCCCAGACAGTTTTAGTTCTGCAATCAAAAATAGTAACAACAACAAGAGGGGAAACGCTTTGTCACGTTTTGCTATTATCCTGCTTGGGGCGTCCGCCCTCAGCACCACCGCCTTCGCCCAAGCCGGCAACGATACCCAAGCCCTGGAAGAAGTCGTCGTGACCGCGACCCGCCAATCCGAGTCCCTGAACCGGATTCCGCTGTCGGTCAGCGCCCAGACCCAGAAGTCCATGGACCAGATCGGCATCCGCACGATCGGCGACCTCCAGGGCCGCGTCCCCGCGCTGCAGATCCAGCAGCAGGGCCCGGGCGTCTCGAACATCATCATCCGCGGCATCTCGAACACCGGTTCGTCGCCGACCGCCGCCACCACCGGCTTCTACCTGAACGACGTCCCCCTGCAGAAGCGCAACACCTACGGCTTCACCAACGCGCCCTCGAACGGCACCCCGCTGCCGCCGCTG
>DAICXL010000143.1:0-3891 GCA_027312185.1 Caulobacterales bacterium
AGACGGCGACCGTGGTCATGCCCTCGGTGCGCGGCGGGTCGAAGCCGAACATCTCCGCGAGCTTGTCGAGTGGCACCAGCTCGGGCTTTTCGGAAATGCCCACGGTCCGCTGGCCCTGGACGTTGGAATGGCCGCGCACCGGGCAGGCGCCGGCGCCGGGACGGCCGATGTTGCCGCGCAGCATGAGCAGGTTGCACATCATGTGCACGTTCTGCACCCCCAGCTTCTGCTGGGTCAGGCCCATGCCGAAGACCCCCATCACCGCCTTGGCCTTGGCGTAGGTGGCGGCGGCCGTCTCGATGTCGGCGCGGGTCAGGCCCGACTCGGTCTCGATCTCGACCCATGAGGCCAGACGGCAGAAGCGGGCGAAGTCTTCGAAGCCCTGGGTGTAGTCGGCGATGAACTGGTGGTCGAGGACGCGCTCACCCCCCTCGGCGCGGGCGCGGTCGTCCTGCTCGATGACCCACTTGCACATGCCGGTCATGACTGCGAGGTCGCTGCCGGCGCGCAGCTGGTAGTACTGGGTGGAGATCGGCGTCTCGGACCCGGTGAGCATCTGGAACGGCGACTGCGGATTGACGAAGCGCTCCAGCCCCCGCTCGCGCAACGGATTGAAGGTGATGATCTCCACCCCTCGCCGGGCGCATTTCTGCAGGTCGTGCAGCATGCGCGGGCTGTTCGAGCCGACGTTCTGGCCGAAGAAGAAGATGCAGTCGGTGTGCTCGAAATCGTCGAGCAGGGTGGTGCCGACCGGCGAGCCGATCGACTGCTTCAGGCCCACCGAAGTGGACTCGTGGCACATGTTCGAGCTGTCGGGCAGGTTCTGGCTGCCGTACATCCGCGCCATCAGCCCGTACATGTACGAGGCCTCCAGCGAGGCGCGGCCCGAGGCGTAGAACACCGCCGACTTGGGGTCGAGGCGCTTCAGGCCCGCCCCGATGGCGTCGAAGGCTTCCTGCCACTCGCAGACGACGTAGCGGTCGCTGGCCGCGTCGTAGCGCATCGGATGGGTGAGCCGGCCGGACTGTTCGAGGTCGTAGTCGCTCCAGCCCTTGAGCGCGCTGACCGTGTGCTCGGCGAAGAACTCGGGCGTGGCGCGGCGGGGCGTCAGGTCCCACATGGTGGCCTTGGCGCCGTTCTCGCAGAACTCGGCGGGATGCGGATGGGCCGGTTTGGCCCAGGCGCAGCTGACGCACATGAACCCGTCGGGCTTGTTCTGCCGCAGCAACTGGCGGATCGGGACGTCGCGCTCGGCCTCGGCGATCTTGCCCAGGCCGACCAGGGAGCCCCAGCCTCCTGCGGGGCCCTCATAGGCTTCGAAGCTCTGCTCGTCCGTGTCGGGGCCCGGCTTGGGGGAACGGCTCATGGGCGATCCGTGTCGTTGCTGATGGTTGCGCAACGGCTTGTACGGCGAACCGTTCAACCCCCTCTGTAGCCCTTAGGTAGGCCCCTTGGCGCAGCGCCTATTTCGGCAGGGCGTAGGCGATGACGTAGTCGCCGGTCTTCGACTGCAGGATCGAGTGACCGCCGGCGGCGATGACCACGAACTGCCGGCCCGACTTGGGCGAGCTGTAGGTCATGGGCGAGGCCTGGCCCCCGGCCGGCAGACGGTCCTGCCACAGGATCTTGCCGGTGCTGGCGTCGATGGCCCGGAACGTCTGCTCGAAGGTCGCCGCGATGAAGATCAGCCCGCTGCCGGTGGTGATCGAGCCGCCGGTGTTGGGCGTGCCCATCGGGATCGGCAGGTGCGAGGCGATGCCCAGCGGACCGTTGTCGCGCGCCGTGCCGAGGGGCTTGCTCCACAGGACCTTCTGGGTCTTCAGGTCGATGACCGTCAGCTCGCCGTAGGGCGGCGCCTGGCACGGCGCCTTCAGGGGCGACAGGAAGGGCACGGTGTAGGCGGCGTAGGGCGTGCGCGCCTGGGCGTTCATGCCGGCGTGACGCTGGCCGCCCTCGTCGCCCCGGGGCTTGACCCCCATGGCGTCGGCCACGGCGCGGGGCACCAGACGGGTGTAGTTGGCCATGCGGTTGGAGTTGACGACCAGCAGCTGGCGGCCGGGGTCGACCGAGACCCCGCCCCAGTCGACCCCGCCGAGCACGCCGGGATAGGTGATGGTGTGCTTCAGGCCGGGCGGCGTGAACGGCCCCTCGTAGCGGGCCTCCTTGAACTTGATCCGGCACCACAGCTGGTCGAGGGGGGTGATCCCCCACATGTCCTTCTCGCGCAGCACATTGGCGGCGACCGCCGGAAGGCCGGTGGAGAAGGGCTGGGTCGGGGTGACGTAGTCGCCCTGGACCGCCCCCTGCGGCGTCGGCTTTTCCTCGACCTTGGTCAGCGGAACGCCGGTGCGGCGGTCGAGGAAGAAGATCTGGCCGCGCTTGGTGGAGGCCAGCAGGCCGGGCGTGACCCCGTTCGGCCCCTGCCAGTCGATCAGGGTCGGCTGGGCCGGGACGTCATAGTCCCAGATGTCGTGGTGGACGGTCTGGAACGACCAGCGCGGGGCGCCGGTCTCGGCGTCGAGGGCGACGACCGACGCCGAGTACTTCTCGTCGAAGGGCCGGCGGTGGCCGCCGTAATAGTCGGGGGTGGCGTTGCCGGTGGGCAGGTAGACGAGGCCCAGGGCCTCGTCGGCGCTGGTGGTGGACCACACGTTCGGCGTGCCGCGGGTATATTCCTCGCCGGGGCCCGGCTCGGTGTTGATCCCCTCGCGGCCCATGTCCCAGGCCCAGGCGAACTGGCCGGTGACGGCGTCGTAGGCGCGCACCACGCCGGAGGGCTCGCCCACCTTCTGATTGTCGGTGACGGCGCCGCCGATCACCAGCTTGCCCCGCACCACCGTCGGCGGCGAAGTGACGCTGTAGTAGCCGCCGGCGATGTCGCCCATGCCGGTGGAGAGGTCCGTCACCCCGTTGACGCCGAAGGCCGGGCAGACCTGGCCGGTCTTGGCGTCCAGGGCGAACAGCCGGGCGTCGACGGTGGCGGTGTAGATGCGCTCGGCGCAGGGCCCGGTCGCGTCCGGCACCTTGTAGTAGGACACGCCGCGGCAGGCGCGGATCCACGACTTCTTCAGATCGGTCTTGGGGTCGAAGCGCCAGTTGCGCTGGCCGGTCTCGGCGTCGATGGAATCGACCACATTGTCGCTGGAGCAGATGTAGACCGCGCCGCCGACCTGCAGCGGCGTCATCTGCAGGTTGATCATCTTGCCGTCCTGGGCCGCGCCGATGCGGTAGGTCCAGGCGACCTCGAGGTCCTTCACATTGGCCGGCGTGATCTGGGCCAGCCGCGAGTGACGCGAACCGCCCTGGTCGTTGCCGTAATGGGGCCAGTCGCCGTCCGCGGACGGCGCCGGCGGCGCGGCGGCCGGGCCGGTCTGGGCGACAAGCTTCGGCGCCCCCACGGTCAAGCCGGCAGAAACCAGGGCCACGACGGCGACCGCGGCGACGGTGCGGGAATCGAGCTTGGGCCGGCGCTGTCTCAGCACCCAGGGCATGAGCAGCCACAGGCCAAGGACGGCGGGCGCGATCAGGCGGGGCGCGAGGTCCCAGCCGCTGAAGCCGACTTCCCATATCGACCAGATCAAGGTGCCGACCAGCATCAGGCCGTAGAGTTGGGCGCCGCGGACGCTACCGCGCAGCAGGAGCACGCCCGACGCCGCCACGGCGATCCCGCACAGGACGTAGTAGAGCGAGCCTCCGAGGGTGGCGAGATAGCCGCCGCCGGCGATGAGGACGAGGCCGATCAGGATGAGGAGGATGGCGTAGACCCACGGCGCGCGCCGCTTCTCCGGATGCAGATCGCCCATGTTGCTTTCCCCCTGGCCGCCGCAGCGATCTCGTCGTCCTGCCAGCGTGCGCGGGCGATCTTCACCGCATACCGAAGTTTTTTTCAAT
>DAICXL010000144.1:0-3838 GCA_027312185.1 Caulobacterales bacterium
AAGAGACTTGATTTTGCGATGCAAGGCACTGCGCTCCATGCCGACAAACTCGGCAGTCTTGGAAATGTTCCCGCCAAACCGCTCGATCTGCGCCAGCAGGTATTGCCGCTCGAACACCTCGCGGGCGTCGCGCAGGGGAAGGGCGATGATGCGCTCGGCGCCCACGGCCCCGGCCGCGCCGGCGCCGGCCACCTCGGAGGGCAGCATCTCGGCGGTGATCACCTCGTTGGGATCGCCCGAGGCCAGGATCAGCAGGCGCTCGACGTTGTTGCGCAGCTGGCGGACGTTGCCGGGCCAGTCGTGGACCTGCAGGGTCGCCACCGCATCCTCGCCCAGGATGCGCCGGGGCAGGCCCGTGGCCTCCGAGATGCGGTCGATGAAATAGGCGACCAGCTCGGCGATGTCGTCGCGGCGCTCGGCCAGGCCCGGCACCCGCACCGGCACCACGTTCAGCCGATGGAACAGGTCCTCGCGGAAGCGGCTGGCGGCGATCTCCTCGCGCAGGTCCTTGGAGGTGGACGAGATCACCCGCACGTCAACCTGGACGTCCTGGTCGCCGCCGACCCGGCGGAAGCGCTGCTCGACCAGGACGCGCAGGATGCGGCTCTGTGTCTCGCGGGGCATGTCGCCCACCTCGTCGAGGTAGAGGGTGCCGCCGTGGGCGCGCTCAAACACGCCGATCTTCTTGGGCCGGCCCCCATCGCCCTCCTCGCCGAATAGCTCCAGGTCCATGCGCTCGGGGGTCATGCCGGCGGCGCTGATGGCCACGAACTCGCCCCGAGAGCGGGCGCTGGCCTCGTGGACCAAGCGGGCGGTCAGCTCCTTGCCCGAGCCCGGCGGGCCCGCGATCAGCACGCGGCTGTTGGTGGGGGCGATCTTGGCGATCAGGGCGCGCAGGGCCTGGGCGGCGACCGACTTGCCGATCAGGCCGTCCGGGGTGATGGCCTGGGCCCGCAGGCGCTTGTTCTCGCGGCGCAGGGTGGTGGCCTCCAGAGCGCGCTCGACCAGCAGCAGCAGGCGGTCGGACTTGAACGGCTTTTCGAGGAAGTCATAGGCGCCGCGCTTGATGGCCGAGACGGCGGTTTCGATGTTGCCATGGCCGGAGATCATCACCACCGGCATGTCGGGGTCCATCTGCTTGACCACGTCGAGCAACTCCAACCCGTCGAGGCCGCCGCCCTGCATCCAGATGTCCTGGATCAGCAGGGACGGCCGCCGGGCCCGGATCGCGGCCAGGGCGGCGTCGGAATCGGCGGCGGTGCGGACCGAATAGCCCTCGTCTTCAAGGATGCCGGCCACGAGATCGCGGATGTCGGCCTCGTCGTCGACCACGAGGATGTCTGCTGCCATGGACTTCAAGCGGCGGCTCCGGAAACAGGATTGGACTCAGGTTGGATGGCGGCGCTCCCCCGGGGGAATCGCATGATGGCGCGGGCGCCCGGCAGGTTTGCGGCATCGGTCAGGACCAGTTCGCCGCCGTGCTCCTCGAGGATGCGCTTGACGATGGCGAGGCCCAGCCCCGTGCCCTTCTCCCGGGTGGTGACATAGGGCTCGGTCAGGCGGTCGCGGTCTTTGGCGGGCAGGCCGACCCCATTGTCCTCGACCTCGATGGTCAGCTCGCCCTCCTCGCGGATCAGGCGGGCGGCGATGCGGCCCTGGACGGACGGATCGGCGGCGACGCGGGCGGCGACCGCCTCGCCGGCGTTCTTCAGCACGTTGAGCAGGGCCTGGGCCACCATGCGGCCGTCGCACAGCAGGGGGGCGGGCCCCTCCCCTTCCTCCAGTTCGACGGCCACGTCGGGGTAGGCGACCCGCTGAGCGAACACCGCCTGGCGCAGCAGCTCGGCGGCGTCTTCCTGCGCGAACTTCGGGGCGGGCATGCGAGCGAAGGCCGAGAACTCGTCGACCATGCGGCCGATGTCGCCGACCTGGCGCACGATGGTGTCGGTGCAGCGGTCGAAGGTCTCCAGGTCCGAGGTGATCTCGGCGCGATATTTTCGACGAATGCGTTCGGCCGAAAGCTGGATCGGGGTCAGGGGGTTCTTGATCTCGTGAGCGATGCGGCGGGCGACGTCGCGCCAGGCGGCGTTGCGCTGAGCCGCCACCAGGCGGGTGATGTCGTCGAAGGTCAGGACGAGGCCGCCGTCGGTGCGCCGCGAAGCCCGCACCCGCAGGCGCCGCTGCTCGCCTTTGCGGGCGAGGTCGAGTTCGGCCTCGGCGTCATGGCCGTGGGCGGCGGCCCGGGCCGTCACCTCCTCCAGCTCGGGCGCCAGCTCAGCGAGGGGGCGACCGGTGACAAGGTCGTCGCCGAGGCCGAGCAGCGACAGCGCCCTCGCGTTGATGGCGGAGATGCGCCCCGAGGGGTCCAGACCGATGACCCCGGCGCTGACCCCCGACAGCACCGCCTCGATGAAGCGGCGACGGGATTCGGCCTCGACGCTGGCGGCCCGCAATGCGGTTTGCTGGGACTGAAGATCGCTGGTCATCCGGTTGAATGCGCGGGAGAGAACGGCGATCTCCTCGATATCCTTCTGGGTCGCCACCCGGGCGGTCATGTCGCCCGAAGCCACCCGGTCGGCGGCCTTGACCAGCCGGGCGACGGGGCCGGCGATCTGGGTCGCGGCGGAGGCGCCGACCCATACGGCGCCGACCAGGACCAGCAGGGCGGTGGAGACATAGGCAAGGACGAAGATGGCCTGAATGCGGACCCGGTTGGCGTCAGCGTCGCGATAGGCGACCACCGCGGCCTCGGATCGTCGCAACTGGTTCATCACCCCCTGGCCGATGGGGCGGACCACATAGAGATAGGCGTCCGGATAGGCGGCCAGCTTGTAGACGGCCCGGCCCATGTCGCCGCTCTCGTCGAAGCTTACCGGCACCTCGCGGGTGGCGGTCTGCAGGGTCTGGGGGGCCGGCGCGCGATAGGCGGGCGCCTCGGCCTGCTCGGCGCGGGCCAGGACGCGGCCCTCGCCATCGATGACATAGACCGCCAGGAAATCACGGAAAACAGCCTGTTCCGCTAGGAAATTCGAGTATCGGATCCGGCTTTGCTGGAAGGCCGGCTCGGCCCGGTTCAGGTCGTCGGCCATGGGCACGACGCGGCTGTGGATATAGGCGGTCTGGTCGTCGACGTAGGAACGGGCCAGGGTGGCGGCGTTCTCGACCACGGTGCGAACCCGCTGGCTGAACCACTCCTCCACCCCGCGCGTGACCAGGACGCCGAAGAACAGGGCGATGACCACGGCGGGCGCGACGGCCGCCATGGCGAAGAGACCGACGAAGCGCCGGTGCAGGCGCGCGCCGGCGTCGCCGCCCTGGGGGCCGAACAGCCGCGGGATTCGCCAGCCGACCGCGGCGGCCAGGGCCAGAATCAGCAGCAGATTGAGCGTGAGAACAACGAGCAGGGTTTGGCTGGCCGTGCCGAGCGAGCGACCGCCAGGGGCGGCGGTGGTCAAGCCGATGGAGACCGCAGTGACGCCCGCGGCCAGGACCAGCCCGCCGATCAGGACGTAGGACGCCGGGCCCCGCCTGCGCCGACCCGGGAGGGGATCGGGGTCAGGGAGATCCTCGTCGCGGAAAACCGGCGCATCGCTCATCGCGGCGCAAGTTACGGGGACCTGCGCCCCCGGGGCAACAGACTTGTCGCTTTCCTGCACTGAAGCTTGATCACAAATGCTCCTCCCCCTCGGAGGAGAAAGGAATCAGCCCCTCACCTTGATCCCCAGGTCGGTGATCTTCTTTCTCAGGGTGTTGCGGTTGAGGCCGAGGATCTCGGCGGCGCGGACCTGGTTTCCGCGGGTGGCGCCGAGCGTCATGGTGATCAGGGGCCGCTCGACCT
>DAICXL010000145.1:0-3699 GCA_027312185.1 Caulobacterales bacterium
AGGTTGTGAAGGCGCCTCGCTGCAGCGAAATTTTGTGGAAGGCGGCGCCTGAGCCACGGGCTGATTCACGCGCCTGCGGCCGCGCGACCCAGGGCCCATCGATGCTCGTCAGGCGCCGGAAAGCCCCGTCTTAAACGAAGGCGTTCGACCGGTGGGGTTCGAAGTTCACTCGTCCGAGCCTGAGCGGGTGAGTGGCCAATTCGCCATCGGAGACGGGGGCCGAAAACCCGCCCAACCCGCTCCTGAAAGCCGTGCCAAGGTCGCCAGGCACACCGGCTGGTGCGGGGAGAAGCCAGGGAGTGTCGGGGGTTTGCCGCGGAGCCGCCGGATGGAGCCGAGCAGCCGAAAACCGCTGGCGGTGAGAGTGGGATTCGAACCCACGTTAGGCTTTCACCTAAACACGCTTTCCAAGCGTGCGCCTTCAACCACTCGGCCACCTCACCATCCGGCCCGGCCGGCCCTTGCAGGCGCCCGCGTCACGGAAGGGGGCCGACCTATCAGGGCTTAGGCGCGGGGACAAGCGGCCTATTGCGCCCTGCAGGGGATGGGGGTCAGCTGCCCGCCGGCCTGAAGCGCTCAGGGGCCTCGACGGCAGGGGAGGGGTGATGGACTTCGAACGCTTCCACAAGGCGGCGCTGGCGCTTCCCGGGGCCGCCTTCGACATCAAGTGGGGCGCCGACCGGGTCTATACGGTGGGCGGCAAGATGTTCGCCACGGCGGGCTCTGACGGTGATTCGGCCGCGAACTACGCCTTCAAGGCCTCGGACATGGCCTATGAGCTGCTGGTCGAGCAGGGGCTGGCCCGGCCGGCGCCCTATCTCGCCCGCGCCAAGTGGGTGCAGCTGCTGGCCCCCGACGCCCTGTCCGACGCCGATCTGCTGGCCTATCTGGCCCAGGCCCACGCCATCGTCGCGGCCAAGCTGACCGGCAAGGCGCGCGCAGAGCTGGGGCTCTAGGCGGCGGGGGGCGGCTCGGGGGCGGGCGCGGCCGACGGGGGCTGGCCGGCTTCCGACTCGAGCAGGGCGCGCACCTTGCGCACCGCCCGGGCGGCCGGGGAGAAGGCCTGGCGCCAGGCCAGCAGGCCCACCGCGCCGAGGGTGACGCAGATGAACGCGGTCGGGCCGAACAGCCACGCCGCCGCCGCCAGGGCGAAATAGTAGCCGCGCACCCCGGCGTTGGAGGCCGACAGGGCCGGGGTCAGCACCGCGGCCGCGGCCTCGCCATAGGCCGTCATCACCGCCTCGGGCGCGTCGCGCGGCGCGGCCCCGATCACGGCGGCGCAGTAGTTCATCTGGCGGATCGCCCAGATGAAGTCGAGCAGGCCCCGGGCCAGGGTCACCGCCACCAGGGCCAGCTTGATCCCGAACAGCATCGGCTCGCCCTGGGACAGCAGCGGCACGTCCTCGATCTTGCGGTAGGCCCCTTCGCCCCCGAACAGCACCCCCGCCGCGCCGGCGATCAGGATCAGGTTGGAGGAGGCGAAGAACGAGGCGGTGTTGATGGCGTGGCCGACCAGCTGGCTGTCGAGCAGCCGCATCTGCGGCCGGGCCACCATCTGGGCCATCCAGGCGCGCCGGACGATCACCATGTCGGCGTTGATCACGTGCCGCCCGCCGGCCAGGACCCGCAGCAGGGGCTCATAGGCCAGCCAGGCCACGGCGAAGATGCCCAGGGCCGCCACGTCCCAGCCGCTACGAAGCAGGTCCTGCACCGTCGATCCTCCACCCTCGGGCTTGCATTTATAGGGGCTTCTATGGCCCAAAAGGCTAAGTTTGCGCCATAATGGACGAACGAGCGCAACGGACACGGGGGTGGGTCGTGCTTGACGCCTTTTTGAAGAGCCTGATCAAGACGGGCGACTTGACGATCGTACAGTCCGACGGCAAGTCGGGGCGGTACGGCGACGGCACGGGCGTGCCGGTGACGGTCAAGCTCGGCCCCGGCGCGGCGGCCCGCCTCGGCCGCAATCCCCAGCTGGCCCTGGGCGAATGCTACATGGACGGCTCGCTCACGATCGAGCAGGGCGACATGTACGACCTGATGGACCTGGTCGGCAAAAACATGGGCGCCCGCCCCAAGAGCCGCAGCTGGCTGCGCCGCCTGCGCCTGGGGATCAAGCGGCGGCTGCAGCAGATGAACCACCGGCGCGCCGCCGCCGCCAATGTGCACCACCACTACGACCTCAGCTACGACCTCTACCGGCGCTTCCTCGACGCCGACATGCAGTACTCCTGCGCCTATTTCCCCAGCGCCGACGCGACGCTGGAGGAGGCCCAGATCGCCAAGAAGGCGCACCTCGCCGCCAAGCTGAAGCTGGCGCCCGGCCAGCGCATCCTCGACATTGGCTGCGGCTGGGGCGGGCTGGGCCTGTCCCTGGCCGAGGCGGCGCCCGGCGCCCACGTGACCGGCGTGACCCTCTCCACCGAGCAGCTGGCCATCGCCCAGCGCCGGGCCAGGGAGCGCGGCGTCGACGGCCGGGTCGACTTCCGCCTGTGCGACTACCGCGACCTGCAGGGCAAGTTCGACCGCATCGTCTCGGTCGGCATGTTCGAGCACGTCGGCCAGCCGCACTTCCAGGAGTTCTTCGACAACGTCTCGCGCCTGTTGACCGACGACGGGGTGATGGTGCTGCACTCGATCGGCCGCAAGGATGGCCCCAGCGTCACCAACCCCTTCATCAACAAGTACATCTTCCCGGGCGGCTATGTGCCGTGCCTGTCCGAGACCCTGCAGCCGATCGAGCGCTCGGGCCTGTGGGTCACGGACATCGAGATTCTGCGCCTGCACTACGCCGAGACCCTGAAGGAATGGCGCAAGCGCTTCTTCGACAATTACGACGAGATCCACGCCGTCTACGACGACCGCTTCATGCGCATGTGGGACTACTACCTCGCCTCCAGCGAGATCTCGTTCCGCCACCTCGGGCACATGAACTTCCAGATCCAGCTGGCCAAGCGCGTCGACGCCCTGCCGATCACCCGCGACTATATCGGCGAGGCCGAGGCGGACCTGAGGTCCAAGGTCGTCGTCGCCGCCGCCAACACCGACGAGAACAGCACCGCCGCAGCGTGATTTCTCTATCCGCTCATCCCCGCGGAAGCGGGGACCCAGTTCGAACCGCAGCACTCCCGGCCAAAGCACTGGGTCCCCGCTTCCGCGGGGATGAGCGGAATTAGGGTCAGCCCACCTCCACCGCCCGGATTCGCCACAGGCGCTGCTCGGGGGTGGATCCGGGGACGTCGTTGACGCGGCTGAGCAGGACGTCGCCGCGCTGGTGGAACGGCGCCCCGCTCTTCAGCCGGCCATAGATCTGTACGGGCACGGCGATGTGCAGCGTCCCCGCCGCCCCCTCGATGCGCCCCGGCGCCCCGACCTGGGCGTCGTACTGGATGTACTGGCCCAACATGGCGGCGAAGGCCGCCTGGCTCTGGCCGCTGGCCTTGCCGCCGTCGGCCCACAGGCGCCAGGCCTCGCCATACATGTCCTCGCCGATCATGGCGAAATAGACCTGAACCACGTCGGCGGCGCCCTGTTCGCTCTGCGGCGTGAACGGCGCCTCGGAGATCGGGGTGCGGTCGTCGGGCAGGCCGCCGGGCCGGCCGGGCCCGATCTCGCCCGAACGCTCGATCGTCGCCCAGAAGCGGTCCATGTCGATGCGGGCGGGGGCGGTCATGTCCATGGCTGTCGTCTTCGTTGGGT
>DAICXL010000146.1:0-3320 GCA_027312185.1 Caulobacterales bacterium
GCGCCACTCGAACAGCTTGGCCGAGATCACCGTGTACATCAGCCAGGGCAGGCCGTTGTACTGCAGGAGGGTGCTCTCCGAGACGCTGAGCAGGGCGAAGATGGCCACGAAGGGGATGGCCCACAGGCCTTCCTTGCCGCGGAACAGGCGCGTGCCGGCCGCGACCGCGGTGAGGATGAAATAGAGCGCGGCCAGGGCCAGGCCGACGATCCCGAGCTGAAGCAGCACGTCCAGCCAGCCGTTGTGGGCGGTCGGGGCCTGCCACTTCACCTCGTGGCGGATGAACCACGCCGGGCCCCACGGGTCGGTCCACACCGCGCCGAAGCCGTAGCCCAGCCAGGGGTGCAGCTCGACCCGGTGCAGCACGGCGCCCCAGATCTCGGTGCGGCCGGTCAGGCTGGGGTCCTTGCCGATCAGCTTGAAGAACAGGTCCGGCGCCAGGGTGATCAGGCCGATGAAGGCCCCGCCCCCGGCCACGCCCGCCCAGATGCAGGTCAGGGCCAGCGGGCCGCCGAAACGCAGGATCAGCACGGCGATCAGGGTTCCCAGGGCCACCGCGACGCCGAGCAGGGAGGTGGTGGAATCGGTCATCACCACCGCCCCGATGCACAGGGCCGAGGCGAAGATCCACAGCTTGCGCCTCGTCGGCTCGAAGATGGCCGCGACGGCGCAGACCAGGGCGCCATGGGTCATCAGGCCCCCCATCTGGTTCTTCTCGTACCACAGGCCGTTCCACGAGCCGGGGTGGATCGGGTCGTTGGCGCCCAGGCTGGGGACGGCGAGGGAGACGAGGTAGCTGCCGACGGCCAGGACCAGGAACAGCCAGGCCAGCATCTTGACCAGCTCGGTCCAGTCGAACCGGGCCGCCAGATAGAGGCCGAACAGGGTGGTGAACAACAGGGCGATGGATCGCCGGCTGGTGATGTCGCCGTGGATCGACCAGCGGCTGGAGAGGAAGGCCCAGGCCACGAGGGTGAGGGCGATCACGGCCCCGACGGCCACCCGGGTCATGCGCAGAGGGTCGCGCAGGGCGAGCAGGCCGATCATGCCATAGACCGGCAGCCACATGGTGCGCAGCCACGGCACCGCGTCCGGGTTCTGGTCGGGCGAGAACAGGGGCGCCAGCAGGGCGCCCGACATCAGGAACAGGATGAGATAGATCACCGCCATCTCGGCCATGTCGAACAGGCGGGCGCCGATGGGCCGCTCCGCCGGCCGCTCGGCGGCGTGGCCGAAGGGATAGAGCTGGGCCGTGGTCATCGGCGAGACACGGCGGCGACGAAGGCGGCGGCGGCCGGCTTGGGCTGGCCGAGGTCGTCGAACAGCAGGGGCCGGTCGTCGGGGTCGCCCTTCTGCAGGGGCGAGCGCAACCAGCTGTCCTTGTCGCGCAGGCCCCACAGGGTGAAGCCGTAGCGCTGGGCGGCCGGCAGGGCCATGAAGGCGTCGGCGGCGGCGCCGACCACCCGGGCCTGGCGCTGCAACCGCTCGGGCAGCGCGGGCGGCGCGAAGCCTGCGGGACGGGTCGAGACGTCGAGTTCCGACACGTGGATCGGCAGGCCGAAGCGGCCGAGCTCGGCCATCATGGTGTGGATGGCGCCCGGGTCCTGGTCGTAGCCCATATGCATCTGGGTCCCGACGCCCCCCAGGGGCGCGCCGCGCTGGAGCAGGCCCTCGATCAGGCGCAGGAAGCTGGCCCGCTTCCTGGGCAGGCTTTCCAGGTTGTATTCGTTGACGAAGAGGATGGCGGTCGGATCGGCCTCCCGGGCGTGGCGCAGGGCCCGGTCGACATAGTCCATGCCGAAGGCCTCGCTCCACAGGCACTGGCGATAACCGTCGCCGTCCTCGGCCACGGGCTCGTTGACCACGTCCCAGCCGGCGAGCTGTCCACGGTAATGGCCGGCGACGCCGAGGATGTAGTTGCGGTAGGCGTTGGCAAAGGCCGCCGCATCGCCCTTGACCCGCTCGAAGGCCGGCGGCCGGTTGATGTACCAGATCAGGGTGTGGCCGTGGACGCGCAGGCCGTTGGCGCGGGCGAAGGCGACCATGGGGTCGGCCTTGGACAGGTCGAGGCTGCCGTCCTCGCGCAGGACGACCTCCATCTTCATCTCCATCCCACAGGTGAGCTGGGAGAAGTTGGCGGTCAGCAGGCCCGCCGCCAGCGGGTCGGCAAGCTGCTCGGCGGTGAGCGCCGCGCCCACCGGGAAGGGCGCCGCGGCCTTCAGCGGCGCGACAGGGAGCGCGGGCTGGGCCGAGGGCTGCGAGCACGCCGACATGGCCAGGCCGCCGGCCAGGACGGCGCGGCGGGAAAGACTGGCGAGGGCGCGGGTCCCGGACATCGCGGCAGCATCGGCCATCGGGGTAAGGATTTGGGTAACGCCCGCTGTCCTTCTCGCCCTCGGGGGAGAAGGTGGCTTGCGAAGCAAGACGGATGAGGGGCCCGCGCGACGGTGGCGGATGAATCCTTCGACGCTACGCATCGACACCCCTCATCCGGCCCTTCGGGCCACCTTCTCCCTCAAGGGAGAAGGAAACCCCTTCCTCTTTCTCCCGCGTCATTGATCGGCCGTTAGGGACGCGCTGTTAGCCTCCGGGCTCTTCGAGCGTGCGAGAGGACCCCCCGTGGCCGCCGACAAGTCGATGCATGCCTATGTGCCGGGGCTGGATGGGATCCGGGCGATCTGCATCACCCTGGTGGTGCTGGGACACCTGGGCTTCGGGGCCCTGGTGCCGGGCGGGCTGGGCGTCACCGCCTTCTTCTTCCTCTCGGGCTATCTGATCACCCGCCTCCTGGCTGCCGAGCACGACCGCTTCGGCAAGGTCGACCTGCCGCGCTTCTACGGCCGGCGGATGCTGCGCCTGGCGCCGGAGCTGATCGCCTTCGTGGCCATCCTCGGCCTCGTGATCGCGCCCCTGCTGAACCAGCCCCTGCCCTGGGCTGCGGCGGTCGCGGCGCTGACCTACTGGACCAACTATTATTTCATCCTGGGGATGGACACCTGCACCAACTGCTCGATCACCGGCCACCTGTGGTCGCTGTCGGTGGAGGAGCACTTCTATCTCGTCATGCCCCTGGTCATGGCCGGCTGCGCCTTCGCGCCCAAGCGCCTGCAGGGACTGCTGATCGGCGTCGGCGTCGCCTGCCTGGCCTGGCGCTTCTATGCCCACACCGCCCTGAACGCCTCTGAGCTCTACACCTACAAGGCGACGGAGTGCCGGGTGGATTCCATCGGCTGGGGCTGCCTGGCCGCCATGGGTAAATCATTGTCTAAAGTCCAACTAACAAATTCGTGCCAACCCATGCCTGCGCCAACAATCACTTC
>DAICXL010000146.1:3330-3658 GCA_027312185.1 Caulobacterales bacterium
GGCGACGATGCGCGACCGGGGCGCGGCGCTGTTCGGCGCCGGCCTGGTCATGCTGCTGGCCTCGCTGCTGATCCGCGACGAGACCTTCCGCGAGAGCGCCCGCTACACCCTGCAGGGCCTGGCCCTCTTCGTCATGATCCTGCCGATGACGGTGGCCCCCAAGCTCGCCTGGGTGACCCGCATCCTGGAGCATCCCGTCCTGCGCTGGATGGGCCGGCGCTCCTACGCCGCCTATCTGTGGCACTACGTGGCCCTGACCTTCACCGCCCTGATCCTCGGCGTGACCGGCCAGGTCGAGACCGCCAGCCTGACCGACCGGCTGATCGCC
>DAICXL010000147.1:0-3600 GCA_027312185.1 Caulobacterales bacterium
GCGGGCCGCTCTCGGGATGGACGCTGATCAGGTCGGCGCCAGCCTTGGCGAAGGCTTCGATATACGGATCGGCCGGCGAGATCATCAGATGCACGTCGAACGGGATGGCGACGTGGGGCTTCAGCGCCTTCACCACATCGGGCCCGATGGTGATGTTGGGCACAAAATGGCCGTCCATCACGTCGATATGCACCCAGTCGGCGCCGGCGGCTTCAATGGCGCGGCATTCTTCGCCCAGGCGGGCGAAGTCGGCGGCCAGGATGGAGGGGGCGATGAGAGGCGTGCGCGTCATCGTCTGGACTTAACCCAAGCCGCGGGCTGGCCACAAGGACCGCCGGGGCTCCGGCCTGCCCTGCGTCTAGCTCTGCCGCAGGAAGCGGGCGACGTAGAAGCCGTCGGTTCCGCCGGGGCTGTGGAAGGGCAGGATGCGGAGCGTCCCATCGGGCCGCACGCTGTCGGCCGGCGCGCCGCCCTCTCCAGGGGCGATGGGCTCCAGGACAAAGCCCGGGTGCCGGGCCAGGAAGCCCGCGACCTGGGCTTCGCCCTCTTCCGGCTCCAGGCTACAGACGCAATAGACCAGCCGGCCTTGGGGCGCGACCCGGGGCGCGGTGGCGTCGAGCAGCCGGGCCTGGGTCTCGGACAGGCTGGCGATGTCGGCCGGCCGCGCGGCCCACAGGACATCCGGATGGCGGCGGAAGGTGCCGGTGGCCGAACAGGGGGCGTCGAGCAGGACGGCGTCAAACAGGTCCGGCGCCGTCCAGTCGACCGCATTGGCGGTGACGGTGGCGGCCTTCAGCCCCATCCGCTCCAGATTGGCCGCCAGGCGCTTGAGTCGGCCAGCCGAGCGGTCCAGGGCCGTGACGCTGGCGCCAGTGGCCGCCAGCTGCAGGGTCTTGCCACCAGGCGCGGCGCACAGGTCGAGCACCTGCTGGTCGGGCCCGGCCTCGAGCAGGCGGGCGGGAATGGCGGCCGAGGCGTCCTGCACCCACCAGGCCCCGGCCTCGAAGCCGGGCCAGGTCGCCAGATCGCCGCGGCGGGCGGTGCGCAGGCTGCCGCCCGGCAGAATCTCGGCCTCGAGCTCATCGGCCAGGACCTGGGCGGTCGCCGGGTCGCGGACAGAGAGGTCGGTGGCGGGCTCCTGAGCGATCACCTTGGCGATTTCCAGGGCGGTCTCTGGCCCAAACGCCGCGCTCCAGCGGGCCATGAGCCACGGCGGCGGCAGGGCCTCGGGATCATCCAGGTTCGGCGGTTCGCGCAGGAGCCCGCGCAGGACCGCATTGACCAGACCCTTGAAGGGGCGAGTGTCCCGGCGCGAGGCGGCCAGATCGACGCTGGTGGCCACGGCGGCGAAGGGCGGGGTCTCCAGGAGAAAGGCCTGGGCCACGCCGATGCGCAGGATCTGACGCACCCCGTCCGGCGGCGCCTTGGCGAGCTTGGCGTCCAGGGCCCGGTCGATGGGCCCCAGCCGGCGCAGGGTGGCCATGGCCAGGGCGCGGGCGAAGGCGCGGTCCCGGGGGGAGAGCGACCCGAAGGCGGGCGTGGAGATCGCTTCTTCCAGACCCGTTCGACGGGCCAGGGCGGCGGTCAGGATGTCGAGGGCGGCGGCCCGGGCGGGCAGGCCAAGATCATTGTCGTCGTTCACCGGCTGCGACGTGCCCGCTCAGCAGGCTACAGGCAAGGAAAGATCTTAGGCAGGCGCGCCTTTCGCCCAAGCGCGCGACGCGGCCGCGTCTGGCGGAGCGGCCTTCGCCGTCCTAAATCATGTGTATGAGCGAGACCCTGCCCCCCAACGCCGCGCCGGACAAACCCCTCACGCCGGCGGCCCGCCGCGCCCTGGAAGAGGCTCAGGCCCGTCGCGAGGCCGAGGCCGCGCTGCAGCCGCCGCCGGAAGAGGGCGGCCCCAAGGGACCCGAGCCCACCCGCTTCGGCGACTGGGAACGCAAGGGCATCGCCGTCGACTTCTAGGCGGTCTGGTCAAGCTCGCGCCCTGAGTGCAGCGACTCGCCCTGCTCTGACCTCAGGCGTTAGGTTCCTGTTAAGACTTGTAAACAGGAGCGTCGGATGTCCTGGCCTGTTCGCCCTTCCCTGCCTGCGGGCCTCGCCGCCGGCCTGCTCTTGAGCCTGGTCGGCGCAGGCGCGGCCGCAGCCTGCCCGGCCCACAACCCCTGTCCGGCCTCGGCTGGCGGCTATTCCAGCGGCGCCTATCAGCACAGCTCTGGCTACAGCACCGCCTATGGCTATGAGCAGGCCTATGTGAGCGACGGGTACGGCGCCCATGGCTATGTCCAGGAATACGGCCCCTATCATCAGGACTACGGCCGTCCCCAGCCCCCGCATCCCGGCTATCCGCCGCCTGGCTATGGCCCGCCCGCCTACGGCCCTCCTGCCTACGCGCCGCCGGCCTATGGGCCTTGCTGCCGTCCATGCGTAAGCGCCTGTGGGCAGGGCGCGGGACTCGTGCTCTCCGACAGCTTCTTCGCAGGTGCTGGCGGCGTGGGACCGATCCCGTCCGGCGGCTATGGCGGCGGTGGCTACTATGTGGTCGGCGGAGGCGGTGGCGGCTCTTCGAGCGCCTATGCGTCAGCCTCGGCGTCCGCTTCGGCCTCGGCTCGGGTCTCCATCCACGGGGGTTACGCCGTGGGTCACGGCGGTCATCGCGGCGGTTACGGGGGCGGCCATGGCGGCAAGGGCCATGGGGGCGGCAAGGGCCACTAGGCTCTCATCATCTCCGCCACGATACGCTGAGCCGCCGCCTGCGGGTCGTTGGCCCCGGTGATCGGGCGGCCGCAGACAATGTGCGAGGCGCCGGCCTGCAGGGCCTGGGCGGGAGTCGCGGCCCGGGCCTGATCGTCCAGGGCCGAGCCCGCGGGCCGGACCCCTGGGGTCACGATCAAAAAGTCCGGACGGCCGGCCTCGACCGCGATCTCGCGCACGCGCGCCGCCTCATGAGGGCTGGAGACGACGCCATCGATCCCCGCCTCCAGCGCCTGTCGGACCCGGCGCTCGACCAGGTCGGCCGGCGACAGGCTGTGATCGTCGGCGGCCAGATCCTCGGCCGTCAGACTGGTCAGGACCGTGACGCCCAGCACCTTCAAGCCAGACCCCGCCACACCCCGCGCCGCCGCCGCCATCACCTGGGGCCGGGCGTGAACGGTCAGCAGGTCGCAGCCGGCGTCCGCCAGATTGGCCGCCGCCTTCTCGACCGTGGCGCCGATGTCGTGCAGCTTCCAGTCCAGAAAGACCTTGCGTCCCTCGGTCTTCAGGTCACGCGCCAGGTCCATGCCGCCCGCCGCGAACAGCTGCAGCCCGATCTTGTAAAAGCCCACCGCGTCCTGGACCCGCGCGACCAGGGCGGCCGCCTCGGCGATGGTCGGGACGTCCAGGGCGCAGATGATCCGGTCGTCGGGACCACGATTGGGGGCGACGGTTTGGGTCTGGGTCATCGACGGACTCGCGCTGAGCGGCTATGCGAGGACGCAAGGGGTGCGTCGGCGCGGCCGGCGTGTTGAATTTCAAGAGCGAGGCGAGGCGATGAACGCGGTCGATCTGGGTGTCAACCTGTTCGTGACCCTGTTCGCCCTGCTGGATCCCATCGGCAAT
>DAICXL010000148.1:0-3588 GCA_027312185.1 Caulobacterales bacterium
GCGGCGGCGGCGGAAACGCGGCCCGCGCCCTGCAGCCGACCTACATCTCCGCCCAGCCGCACATGAACGTGCGCCCGGTCGGCGCCACCGACGCCGCCGTGGCCCTGGGCAGTTTCGGCGACGTCCTCGCCCTCATCTCGGCCAAGCGCGACGTGACGCTGAAGCTCGACGTCGAGCGCTACATCCGCCCCATCGAGGTCAAGCCCGGGCAGTTCCGCTTCGCCCTCGTCGAGGGGGCGCCCGCCAACCTGCCGCAGCGCCTGTCGGGCAAGTTGAAGGAATGGACCGGCCGCCAGTGGCTGATGGATATCCAGGGCGGGGCCGAGGGGGTCGAAACCACCTATGAGCGCGAACGCCGCGAGGACGCCAAGGCCCGGGCCGACATCGAGGCCGACCCCTTCGTGAAGACCGTGCGCGAAGCCTTCCCCGGCGCCGAGATCGTGGGGGTGCGCAAGACCGCCGCCCCTGTGGCCGAAGCGGCGCCCGACGCCGAAGACGAGGACGAGTGATGAAAGACCTGAATTCCATCATGAAGCAGGCCCAGGCCATGCAGGCCAAGCTGCAGGAGGCTCAGGCCCGTCTGGCCCAGACCGTGGTCGAGGGCTCGGCCGGCTCGGGCCTTGTCACCGTCGCCCTGACCGGCGGCGGCGAGCTGCGCGGGGTCAATATCGACGCCAGCCTGATGGAAGCCGGCGAGCAGGAGATGCTGGGCGACCTGATCGTCGCCGCCCACGCCGACGCCAAGCGGCGCATCGACGAGCAGCAAGCGGCCCTGATGCGCGACACCATGGGGCCGCTGGCCGGCGCCCTGCCGCCGGGCCTGAAGTTCTAGCCGGGTGGCCGCCTCAGCCAGCCCGGAAATCGAACGGCTGATCGCGCTGCTCTCAAAGCTGCCCGGGCTGGGTCCGCGGTCGGCCCGGCGGGCGGCCCTGGCCCTCTTGAAGCGCAAGGAGCAGCTGCTCGACCCGCTCGCTTTGGCGATGGCCGAGGCCGGGCGGCGGGTGCGGCCGTGCTCCGTGTGCGGGGCGCTCGACACCTCCGACCCCTGCGCCATCTGTTCCGACCCTGGCCGCGACGGGACCCTGCTCTGCGTGGTCGAGGAGGTCGGGGCCCTGTGGGCGCTGGAGCGGGCCGGCGCCTTTCGCGGCCGCTATCACGTGCTCGGCGGGCTTCTGTCCGCCCTCGATGGCGTGGGCCCCGACGCCTTGCGCATCGGCGAGCTCTTGGAGCGGGTGCGCGGCGGGGTGCGCGAGGTGATCCTGGCCCTGCCGGCCACCGTCGATGGCCAGACCACCGCCCATTACCTCGCCGAGCGCCTTGCGGGCTCCGGGGTGGACATCACCATGCTGGCCCGGGGCGTCCCCGTCGGCGGCGAACTCGACTGGCTCGACGACGGCACCATCGCCCAGGCCATGCGGCAGCGGCGGCCGGCCTAGAGCGCGTTAGGCGAAAGTGTGAGCGGTTTCGCCGCTCGAACGCGCTCTAACTCCAGAGCCTGATTACGGGTCGCGCGTGCTCTCCACGAGCATGATCCACCGCCCGTCCTGCTGTTTCATCTCGGCGACGCCCACGCGCGGGCTGCCGTCCTCAACGGCCGTGAAGTCCACCCAGGCCCGGTCGTCGTCCTGCCGGCCGCCGGTGATGTGGACCTGGGTCGGTGTCGCCGCCTTGGCGAACGCCATCATCGCGGCGAACTCCGGCGAGCTTTGCGCCTTGCGCAGTTCGGCGGCCCGGTCGGCCGGCAGCAGCCGCAGCATGGCGTCGACGTCGCCCGCCTGGATGGCGCGGTTCAGCGCCAGATAGGCGGCGCCGGGAGCGCCCCCGTCGGGGGGCAGCGGCACACCCGGCAGGGGCGGGGCGTCGGCGACGTCGCCCAGCAGCGCCAGATCGAAGGTGACCGTGCAGTCCAGGTCTTGGCCATCCTGCGGGGTGAAGCGGTAGGCGCCGCGTACGCGCCCCGCCTGTTCGGCCCCCGGGGTGTAGTGGCCGATCTGGTTGGAGCCGTAGCTCAGGTTTACGCCCGGAGACATCCACAGATACTGCCGGGTGACCGCGCCATCCTTGACGGTGAGCTCCAGGCGGCCCCCGCCGTCGGCGCCGAAGCCTTGATCGCGGAAGGCCTCCTCGCGGTCTTCCGCGCGCGCGACGTCGGCGGCGTCCACCGGAAAGGAGGCGAAGCTCAGCCGTATCGGCGGTTGCGGCGGCGCGTCCGGCTTGTCCTGGTCCTCGATCCCGTCGGCGACCTCGGCCTCGGCCTTGCGCGGCTCCAGCCAGGCGACGCCGTCGATAAGCGCCACGCGCCGGCCGTCGTGCGAACAGGCGCCCTCGACGGCTGCGCGGGCCGCCGTCGAGGCGCCCCAGGCGGCGAGCAGCACAGCTGCGGCCAGGGTTGAAAGTCGATTCATCCGAGCCCCCTGCGGACGTCGATCACATCAGGGCGGCATGGAACGCGCCTGCCGCCCCAATAGCAATTCCCGCCCATCGCGCGTCGCCTCGGGCTCTGGTCTAGCGCGCCGACTCCGTCTACGAACGGAGCATGAACATGCTCCTCGTGCTCGCCCCTGCGATCCTATGCGTGGTCCTGGCCGCCGCTTGGGGCTTCATGGAACGCCGCCGCGCCGACCGGCTGGGCGAGCGGCTGGGCGAGGCCAGCGCCGCCCTGGCCGAGGCGCGGGAACGGACGCGCTCGCTGGAGGCCCAGAGCACGACGGTGGCCGAGTTGATCAAGGCTCAAGCGGCGCAATCGGCGAACCACATCGCCGAGGAGCTCCTCAAGCGCAACGCCGAGACCTTCAACGCCCAGGACAAGCTGTCCCAGGCCCGGCTGGAGGCCCAGCTCAAGCCCGTGGCCGAGACCCTGGCCAAGTTCGAGCTGCAGGTCACCGCCCTGGAGAAGGCCCGCGCCGAGGAGACCGGCGGCCTGAAGGAGCAGCTCGCCGCCCTGATGCTGGCCTCCAGCGCCACCCAGGCCGAGGCGCGCAAGCTGTCGTCGGCCCTGCGGCGCGGGGCCGGGGTGCAAGGGCGCTGGGGCGAGCAGACCCTGCGCAACGTGCTCGAGATGGCCGGCCTGACCAGCCGGTTCGACTTCGAAGAGCAGTTCTCGGTCGACACCGATGAAGGGCGGCGGCGCCCGGACGTAAAGGTGCGCATGCCGGGCGGCGGCGTGTTCGTCATCGACGCCAAGTGCTCGCTGAACGCCTTCCTGGAATCGCAGGATGCGGCCGACGAGGCCCTGCGCGACGCGGCCATGGTCCGCCACGCCCAGAGCGTGCGCGGCCACATGGCGGGGCTGTCGGCCAAGAGCTACTGGGACCAGTTCCAGTCCGAGGGCACGCCGGACTTCGTCGCCATGTTCGTGCCCGGCGACGGCTTCCTCGCCGCGGCGCTGGACCGCATGCCCGACCTGATGACCGAGGCGATGAGCAAGAAGGTCCTGCTGGTCACGCCGACGACCCTCTTCGCCCTGTGCAAGGCCGTCGCCTACGGCTGGCGTGTCGAGGAGCAGGCGCGCGGCGCCGCCGAGGTGGCCAAGGTCGGGCGCGAGCTGCACAAGCGCCTCGCCGTCATGGGCAGGCATGTCGAGGGCGT
>DAICXL010000149.1:0-3277 GCA_027312185.1 Caulobacterales bacterium
GTCGACACTCCGGCCTTGCGCAGCAGGCGGCAGGCCTCGCGCCCGTCCATGTCCGGCAGGTCGACGTCGAGCAGGATCAGGTCGGGACGCTGGGCCAGGGCGGCGGCGATGCCCGCCTCGCCGGTCGAGGCCTCGACGGCGGTGAACTCATCCTCAAGCGAGATTTGCTCGGCCAGGGCTGAGCGCAGATCGTCGTCGTCGTCGACGATCAGGATGGTCTTGCGATTGGCTTTCTGGACTGACACGCCCGGACCATGCACCGGGTGAGGCGCCCGCGCCAACCCCGAAGCGACGCTAGTCGTCCAGAGCCGAGAGCAATCCGCCGCCGCGCGCCCCTTCCACCGCCACTGACTTCACCACCGCCCAGACGGCGAGCCCGGGGGCGAGGGACAAGGCTTCGACGGCGTCGCGGGTGACGGCGGACAGCACGACGGCGTCCGGCGCGCCGGAAAGGGCGAGGCTGGCCAGCACCGTCCCGTCGGCCCGGGGGTCAAGGCGGGCGATGCGGGCGGCCAGGACGTTGCGGGCCGACAGGCCGCGCGGCTCCTCCACCGCGATCAGCACGTCGCGGGCCAGGACCAGGGCGCGGACGGCGGCGCCCTCGGGCTTGTCGAGGCTGGGGGTAAGAAGCTCGGCGTCCCCCACCCGCAGGTGGGTCAGGCCCCGCGCCGGATCGTGGCTGGCCACCACCGCTTCAAGGGCGCTGGCCGCGTCGCTGCGTCCGGCCAGGAGCGGCAGATCGGGCCGGGCCAGGACCGCCGCGAGTGGTCCCTGCGCCACCACCTTGCCGCCGTCCATCACGACCAGCCGGTCGGCCAAGCGCGTCACCTCGGCGAAGGAATGGGTGACGTAGAGGATCGGCAGGTCGAAAGTCGCCTTCAGCCGCTCGAGGAAGGGCAGGATCTCGGACTTGCGCAGGGCGTCCAGCGCCGACAGCGGCTCGTCCATGAGCAGCAGGTCCGGCTGGCTCAGCAGGGCGCGGCCCATGGAGACCCGCTGGCGCTCGCCGCCGGACAGGTCGCGGGGGCGCCGCTCCAGCAGGGCTTCGACGCCCAGCACCGCCGCCACCTCGTCGATCCCCACCCGTAGAGCCCGTCCCCGGGCCCGCTGCAGGCCGTAGCGCAGGTTGGCGGCCACGCTGAGGTGGGGGAACAGCCGAGCGTCCTGGAACACCCAGCCGATCGCCCGGCGCTCCATGGGCAGGTCGATCCCGGCCTCGGCGTCGAATAGCGCCCGGCCGTTGAGGGCGATCCGGCCCCGGTCGGGGCGCAGGGCGCCGGCGACAGCGGCGAGCACCGTGCTCTTGCCCGCGCCGGAGGCGCCGAAGAGGGCGGTCACGCCCTTGGGCGCGGCTTCGAATTCGGCGTCCAGGCGGAAGGCGCCCAGGGCCTTTTCGGCCCGTACGGTCAGGGCGGCTTCGCTCATCGGCCGATCCAGCGGCCGGCCCTGCGGGCGACGATCTCGGAGGCGAAGAGCGCGACCAAGGCGATGGCGAAGGACAGGCCGGCCAGCCGCATGGCGGCGGCGTCGCCGTCCGGCGATTGCAGGGCGGCGTATATGGCCAGCGGCAGGGTCTGGGTCTGGCCGGGCACATTGGCGGCGAAGGTGATCACCGCCCCGAACTCGCCGAGGCAGGCGGCGAAGCCGACGATGGCGGCGGCCAGCACCCCCGGCGCGCTGAGCGGCAGGGTGATGCTGCAGAAACGGTCCAGCCCCCCGGCCCCCAGGCTGCGGGCCGCCTCCTCCAGCTTGGGGTCCACCGCGTCGAGGGAGAGGGCCACGGCCCGCACCATCAGGGGAAAGGCCATGACGCCGGCCGCCAGGGAGGCGCCGGCGGAGGTGAACACCAGCCGAACCCCCGCCTGGTCGAGCAGGCGGCCGATCGGCCCGTTCACCCCGAAGGCCAGCAGCAGCAGGTAGCCGACCACCACGGGGGGCAGGACCAGGGGCGCGTGGGCGGCGGCGTTGAGCACGCTGCGGCCGGGAAAACGCCCGCGCACCAACATTAGGGCCGTCAGCACGGCCAGGGGCAAGCCGACGGCGACAGCGCGCAGGCCGACTTCCAGGCTGGTCCAGACCGCGGCGGTTTCCTCGGGGCTCAGGGCCAGCTGCATGTCGGCAGCGTCGCCGTTCATCGCGGTCCAGGCAAGGTGCGCGAAGCGTGGGCTGACAACGGCCGACGTTTGGGCTAGCACGGCGGCCGTGAACGCCGCCGCATCCCCGCGATCGTGGTCCAGACGCCCCGTCCTCCTGACGCTGGTGCTGATGGCGCTCGTCATGCGGGTGATGATCCCGTCCGGCTTCATGATGGGCGAGGCGTCCTCCGGGTCGTTCGCCATCGTGATCTGTTCGCCCGACGGAAAGCAGACGGTCTCCGCCGACTGGGCCGATCCCAAGGGTTCCGAGAAGGCGCCGTCCGACACCCAGGAGCATGACGCGCCCTGCGTGTTCGCCGGCCATGGCCTGGCGGACGCTCCGGCGCTGACTCTGCTGGCGGCGCCGCTCGGCCCGGCCCCTGTTCCGGCGCTGTCCAATCCGCAAACCGATGTCGCGCCAGGCCGCGGCCTGGCCGCGCCGCCGCCGCCAGCCACCGGCCCACCCACCGTCCTGATCTGAACAGCCGGCGCCGCGGGCCCATCGCCCGCGCGCCTCCTTGCTTCTGCATCATGACGGCGGTCCTCCGATCGCCGGGGGACATAATTTATGAAACGCCTTCTCGTGGCCTCGAGCGCCCTGCTCGGCCTCGGCCTTCCCGCAATCGCCTGCGCCCAGGCGCCGCCGAACGTCGATTCGGTGATCGTCACCGCTGTGCGCGATCCCGAGGACCCGCCGGTGGTCGGCGACGCCCGCCAGCGGCTTGCCGAGACGCCCGGCGCGGTGTCGGTCATCTCTCAGGAATCCTTCGCCCGCCGCCAGACCCTGGCCCTCGACGACATGCTGCGCGACGCGCCCGGGGTCTACGCCCAGAAGAAGTGGGGCGGCGACTCCGGGCTCGGCAACGCCAACCATAACCGGGGCCTGCTGATCGCCCAGGACGGGGTGCCGCTCAACGAGGCGGACGGCTACGGCGACAGCCAGATCGCCGACCCCCTGCTGACCCGCTATGTGGAAGTCTACCGCGGGGGCAACGCCCTGCGGTTCGGCGGCGCCCTGCTGGGCGGAGCCATCAACATGGTGACGCCCAACGGCAAGACGGCGGGGTTCGAAAATCAGGTCCGGCTCGACGGCGGATCGTTCGGGCTCCATCGCGAGAACGTCCAGCTGGCGCGTCAGTCCG
>DAICXL010000014.1:0-12158 GCA_027312185.1 Caulobacterales bacterium
GCCATCGTCGCCGCCGCCACCTTGTCGAACCGCTACATCGCCGACCGCTTCCTGCCCGACAAGGCGATCGACCTCGTCGACGAGGCCTCGTCCCGCGTGCGCATGGCGGTCGACAGCAAGCCTGAGGAGCTGGACGAGATCGACCGGCGCCTGGTGCAGCTGAAGATCGAGCGCGAGGCCCTGAAGAAGGAGACCGACGCGGCGTCCAAGGCGCGGCTCGAGACCCTGGAGGCCGAACTCGGCGACCTGGAAGCCCAGTCGGAGGAGATGACCGCCCGGTGGCGCGCCGAGAAGGACAAGCTGGGCTCGGCCGCTCAGTCCCGCGAGGCGCTGGACCGGCTGCGCGTCGAACTCGACCAGGCCCAGCGGCGCGGCGACCTGCAGCGCGCGTCCGAGATCCTCTACGGCGAGATCCCGGTGATGGAAAAGCGCCTGGCCGAGGCCGAGAGCGCCCAGACCAATCAGGACCAGATGGCGCCCGAGGTGGTCGACGCCGAGCAGATCGCCGCCGTGGTCTCGCGCTGGACCGGCGTTCCCGTCGAGAAGATGCTCGAGGGCGAGCGCGAGAAGCTGCTGGCCATGGAGGACAAGCTGCGCGGCCGGGTGGTGGGCCAGGAGGAGGCCCTGGTGGCCGTGGCCGACGCGGTGCGCCGCGGCCGGGCCGGCCTGTCCGACCCCAACCGCCCGATCGGTTCGTTCCTGTTCCTGGGCCCGACGGGCGTAGGCAAGACCGAGCTGACCAAGGCGCTCGCCGCCTTCATGTTCGATGACGAGTCCGCCGTGACCCGCATGGACATGAGCGAGTACATGGAGAAGCACAGCGTCAGCCGCATGATCGGCGCGCCTCCCGGCTATGTCGGCTACGACGAGGGCGGGGCCCTGACCGAGGCGGTGCGCCGCCGGCCCTATCAGGTCGTGCTGTTCGACGAGGTCGAGAAGGCCCACCCGGACGTCTTCAACGTGCTGCTGCAGGTGCTCGACGACGGGCGGCTGACCGACGGCCAGGGCCGCACGGTCGATTTCCGCAACGTCATGATCATCATGACCTCCAACCTCGGCTCGGAGTTCCTGGCCGGGCAGGGGGAGGGCGACGATGTCGAGGCGGTGCGGCCGCAGGTGATGGACGTGGTGCGCCGCCACTTCCGGCCGGAGTTCCTCAACCGGATCGACGAGATCATCCTGTTCAAGCGCCTCGGCCGCGAACAGATGGACTCCATCGTCCGCATCCAGCTGGAGCGGCTGGAGAAGCTGCTGGCTGACCGCCGACTGGCCCTGTCTGTGGCTCCGGACGCCCTGCACTGGCTGGGAGAGCGCGGCTACGATCCGGTCTATGGAGCCCGGCCCCTGAAGCGGGTGATCCAGAAGGAGCTGGTCGACCCCATCGCCCGCAAGCTGCTGGCCGGCGACCTGCAGGACGGCCAAGTGATCGAGGTCCGCGCCGGCGACGGCAAGCTCGAGATCGGCCGCGCGCAAGTGCACTAGGCCTGCGGCAGCGCGGCCGTCAGGCTGAACGGAAAAGGGCGGGCCTTAGGCCCGCCCTGATCAGTTCTGAAGCGCTAGCAACGGCCACGGACCTGGAAGGGCCGGCCCCACCGGTCGTAGTCCCAGAAAACACAGGCCCGGCCGACCCCACGACCGTAGACGCCGCCGTAGTACCCACGGCCGCCGTAGTAGCCGGGGCCGACGAACCGGGCCGGGGGGCCATAGATGGGTCGGCCGTAAAAGCCGCCATAGACCGGGCCTGGCCCGTAATAGCCGCCGTTAAAGCCTGGGCCATAGCCGTAGCCATAACCGCGGTTGCTGGCGAGGGCCGCCCCGACGGCGAGCCCCGCGATCCCGGCGGCGACGGCCGCGCCGGTATTGCCGCCGCCGCGTCTGTAGCGGCCCTGGGCCGAGGCGTCGGACGCAGCGGCGATGCCGCCAGCGAGGGTGACCGCCGCCACCGCGGCGACGAGAATCTTGTTGGTCTTGATCATGGGACGGCTCCTTCCGGCTTCGCCCGCCAACGATGTGACGCTAACGCGTCACCGTGGTTAAGGGTTTCCGAATTGAAGCCTGGACCGCCTGAACCGGACCTGAACCGAACGTGCAGGCGGATGCTGTAAGGCCGCGGCCGTCGCCTAGTTCCTGGCGACGTCCATGCGGGGACGCAGGGTCAGGGAGGCGAGCTGCTTGCCGGCCGGCGCCGGCTTGGCGGGCTGAGAAGCCTGCTGACGTGCGGGGCCCGCCGCCTCGGCCTTGGCGATCAGGGTGTCGATGTAGTTCTTGTTGGCCTTGAACGCCGTGAGCTCGCGACCGGCCAGGATGACGCCCTGGGGAATGGAAGCGCCCTTCGGATTGATCTTCGTCCCGCCCTTGAGCACCTCGTAGTGGAGATGCGGCCCGGTCGACAGGCCGGTCGAGCCCACGTAGGCGACGACCTGGCCCTGGCGGACCTTCTGGCCGGCCCGCAGGCCCTTGGCGAAGGCCGATAGGTGCCCGTACTGGGTCTGCCAGCCGCTCTGGTGCTTGATCTTCAGCAGGTTGCCGTAGCCGCCGCCACGGCCGGCCGACAGCACCACGCCGTCGCCCGCCGCATAGACCGGCGTGCCCCTGGGGGCGGCGAAGTCGATGCCGGGATGGATGCGGGTGTAGCCGAGGATCGGATGGCGACGCATGCCGAAGCCCGAGGAGACACGGGCGGCGTCGACGGGGGTGCGCAGCAGGAAGCCGCGGATGTTCTTGCCGAACTCGTCGAAGAACTCCGAACGGCCGTCGTGGTCGAAGCGGTAGAAGCGGGTGGTCTGGCCCTTGGCGCCGATCTCGGCGAACAGCAGCTCGCCCGTGTCGACGGTCTTGCCGGATTCCGAGACCTTGCGGTCGAACACCATGGTGAAATCGTCGCCGGGCTTGATGTCGCGGCTGAAGTCCAGCTTGTGGCCGAACAGCTTCACGGCCTGGGCGACCATCGACGAGGAGGCGCCGGCCTTGATGGCGCTCTCGTAGAGCGAGCCTTCCATGACCCCCTGGGCGACCGTTGTCTCGTCGCGGATCTTCTCTTCCAGTTCGCGCAGGCGCAGGGCGCCGTCGAAGGTGCGCGACAGGGTGATGGCCGAAGCCGGGCCCGTCTGCATGGACAGGCCGACCAGCTGGGCCGGGCCCGAGCGGCCGCGGGGGCGAGCGACGGCGGCCTGGAACATCAGGCCGGCCTTGATGTTTACAGTGTCGAAGGCGCCGCCGAGGGTCTTGACGATAGTGCGGGCTTCTTCGGGGGCGACCCCGGTGCGGCGCACGGCGGCTTCGAAGGTCTCGCCCGGCTGGATGCGGACCGGCATCGACTCGGCGGCGGTCAGGCCTGGACGGGCCTGGGCCTCGGCGAAAGCCTGGTGCTCAAGGGCCCGGATGGCGGCGGCGGTCTGCGCCGGCGGCGCCTTGACGGCCTTGTTCTGCAGGAGGGCGGCGGCGCCGGCTCCGAGAATGGCGCTGAAGGCGACGGCTGCACAGCCCAGGACGGCGGGCGCATAGCGGGTCGGCGTCAGGCGCGGATCGAATTGCGACATCGGTCCCTACGTTTGAGCGCGCCGGACGGACCGTTCTGGTCCGAAGCCCGACGCGCGGGATGGATGGGGCGCGAGAAGCGATCCCCAGAGGCTCGCGCAGGTATGACCATGGCCGACTGATTTGGTTAAAAGCAAGTAAGGGCTGGACTAAATCTCGGCTAAGAACCGCTTTTGAACACCCTCGCGGCGATCCGTCGCGGCTCTTGGGGCGGTCCCTGCAAAGCTGAGGCCAGGACGATGAAGCTTTCCGCCGGCGGGGTGTGGCTGATCGTCGTGCTGCTCGGCCTGCTGGCCGCGGCGGTCTGGGGCTTCCAGGCGGCCTGGACGCTGGGGGGCGACACCCCGATGGGGGTCCACGGCTGGATCGCCATGGGATTGGCCGCCGTGCTCGTCACCGCCCTGGGCGGCGGGCTGATGTGGCTGGCCTTCTATTCGTCGCGTCACGGCTATGACGACGAGCAGGGAACCGACGGCGAGGGCGAACCCTGACGGATCAGTTTGGGGTCAATCCCGCCCATCGGCCCGGGGATCGGGGCCGGCGTATTCCAGACCGACCTCGTGGATGTCGATGGTCTGCTTGCCGGCTTCGTCGAAATTGACGGTGACCCGGTGGCCGTCCACGGACTGGACCTGGCCCAGGCCCCAGTCGGGCTGACCCGGGTGCCGCACCAGCACGCCGGGTTCGAGGAAGGCTTCGATCATGCTTCCCATAGCGGGCCAATCACGCCAGGGTTCCGGCCGATCCTGAGCTGTGTCGCGAGCCTGTCCATGAGCGAGTCGCCTTCCCCCTCGTCGCTTGGCTCGGCCTGGGCGGTCCAGCCGGAGCCCGATGGCGGCGGGTCCGCGGGCGAACTGGTCAGCGCCGCCGAGCTGGCGGCCCAGCTGTCCGCCCGCCTGTGCCACGACTTCATCAGCCCGGCCAGCGCCATTGTCTCCGGCCTCGACCTGCTGGAGGATCCCACCGCCCAGGACATGCGCGACGACGCCATGAACCTGATCGGCGCCTCGGCCAGGAAGCTGGTGGCCCTGCTGGCGTTCTCCCGCGTCGCCTTCGGGGCGTCGGCCTCGGCCGAGACCTTCGACACCCGCGAGCTGGAGAAGCTGACCCGCGGCGTCTACGACCATGTCCGTCCCGATCTCGACTGGGCGGTTGAGGTCCCGACCCTCAACAAGCCCGCCGCCCGGGCGCTGCTCAATCTGGCCCAGCTGGCCGCCGGCGCCTTGCCTACGGGCGGGACCGCCAGGATCGTGGCCGGCGAACAGGGCGACTTCATCCTGATCGGCGTTGAGGCCCAGGGCCCGCGCTCGCGCCTGCGTCCCGAAGTCATCTCGGGGCTGCGCGGCGAGAAGCTGGCCGAAGGGCTGGGGGGGCACTGGGTCCAGGCCTATTACCTCTACGCCCTGGTCAAGGCGGCCGGCGGATCGATCGACCATTCGATCACCGAAGAGCGGGTGATGCTGCGCGCGCGGGTGCCGGCGACTGCAGAGCAATCCACCGCTCCTTAACCTGGGGCGCCCATAAGCTTTCGCGGGGCCGGGCCCAGGCGTTCTTGCGCCGGTGGCTCCCCCCCGCGACGGCAGGGTGATGGACGATCTGGTTTCAGACTTCGTGTGCGAGGCGGCTGACAGCCTGGGCGGGCTGCAGGCCGGGCTGGCGCGCCTGGCCGTCGACCGCTCGGATCGCGCCGCCATGGCCGAGATGCTGCGCCGGCTGCACGGGCTGAAGGGCGTGTGCGGCTTCGTCGGCTTCGCCCGCGCCGAGGCCCTGGCCCATGCCGGCGAGACCCTGCTGGCCGCCATCTCGCAGGCCGCCGCTCCGGTATCCGCCGCCGCTGTCGCGCCTTTAGCCGCCATGGTCGGGCGCATGGCCGACTTGTTCGACCGCGCCGCCGAGGCGCAAGGAGAGCCTGCCGGCGACGACGGCGATCTGGTCGCGCTGATCGAAGAGACCGCAGTGGGCCTGAGCGGCCGCTCCAGCCGGCCCATCGAAGCCTTCCCGCCCGCGGCCTTGCCATCTTCGCTGAGCGCCGCCGCCATCGTATCGGACCGACGGGTGTGCGCGCCGTGGTCGGGCCTCGACACCCTAGCCCGGGCGCTCGGCGACCGGCTGGGCAAGCGCATCGAACTGATGGTCGGCGGCGACGATGTGCGTATCGTCCAGGCCGCCACGCCGCCCCTGCGCACGGCCCTCATCGCCATGGTCCGCAACGCCTGCGACCACGGCATCGAGACCCCGTCGGAGCGCCGGGCCGCCGGCAAGCCGGCCCGCGCCCTGCTGCGACTGTCCGTCCACCAGGCGCAAGACGGGGCGACCATCGAACTGTCCGACGACGGCCGGGGCGTCGACCCGGCGCTGATCCGCGAGGGATGCGTCGCCTCCGGCCGGCTGGATCGCGAGGGCGCCGCCTCCCTCAGCGACGCCGAGGCGCAATCTCTGATCTTTGCGTCCGGCGTCACCACCGCCGAAGCGGTCACCGCCCTGTCGGGCCGGGGCCTCGGCCTCGAACTGGTCCGCCGCGAGGTCGAGAGCCTCGGCGGCACGGTGGCGCTGAACTCCGTCCCCGGCCAGGGCGCCCGCTTCGTCATCCGGCTGCCCGCCGCCGTCCTCGCCACGCCCGCGGCCCGCAGCCGCGTGGCCGCTTGAGGGAGGCGCTGGTGAAAATCTGCCTCGTGGTCGACGACAGCCGGGTGGTGCGCAAGGTCGCGCGCCGCATCCTGGAGGGGCTCGACTTCGAGATCGCCGAGGCCGGCGACGGCATGGAGGCGCTGGTGTTCTGTCGTGCGGCCATGCCCGACGCCATCCTGCTCGACTGGGCCATGCCGGTGATGGATGGGCTGGAGTTCGTGCGCCGCCTGCGCGCCGAGCCCGGCGGAGAGGCCCCCGTGGTGGTGTTCTGCACCAGCGAGAACGAGCCCGAGCGCATCGCCGAGGCCCTCGACGGCGGCGCCGACGAGTACATCATGAAGCCCTTCGACGGCGACATCATCGAGGCGAAGTTCGCCCAGGCCGGCCTGTTGTGAAGCCGGACGACCTGATTTTTGTCGCCGCCCTCGCCCGCGCCAAGGCCGGGCTGATGCTGGGGCCGGAGCGCGCCTTCTTCGTGGAGAGCCGCCTGGCCACCCTTGCCCGCCGCGAGGGCGAGCCGACGGTCGAGGGCCTGGTGGCGCGCCTGCGCGCCGCGCCGGAGGAGCCGCTGGCCAGAAGCGCCGTCGAGGCCCTGGCCACCCCCGAGACCAGCTTCTTCCGCGACCGGGTCGCCTTTGACCATCTGCGCGACGATGTGCTGCCCGAACTGGCCGCCAACCGGCCGGAGGGCAAGGTGCGTGTGTGGTGCGCCGGCTGCTCCACCGGCCAGGAGGCCTACTCCCTGGCCATCATGGCCGAGGAGTACTCCGCCCGGTTCCCCAAGCTGCAGCTCGAGATCCTGGCCACCGACCTGTCCGCCCGCGGGCTGGAGAAGGCCCAGTCCGGCCTCTACACCCAGTTCGAGGTGCAGCGCGGCCTGCCGATCCGGCTGTTGCTGCGCCACTTCGACAAGGTCGGCGACAACTGGCAGGCTTCAGCCCGCCTGCGCCAATCGGTGCGCTGGGGCCGGCTCAACCTGATGAACGACTTCGCCAAGCTGGGTCGGTTCGACATCATCCTGTGCCGCAATGTACTGAGCTATTTCGACGCCGCGCCGCGCCAGCAGGTGCTGAAGCGGCTGGCCGGGATCCTGGCCCCGGACGGGTGCCTGATGCTGGGCGCCGGCGAGGCTGCGGCCCTGCCTGAGGCCTTCGAGCCGGCGCGGGGCGGCGCGGGCCTGCACCGCCGCAATCCGGCGTTCGGCAAGGCGGCGGCCTGAAATCATCTCATTATGCCTTGGCGCAACCGACTGTGACGCCTATATGAAAAGGACGCTTATGCTCAACCGCAGCATAAGTCCCGCCGAGGGTCTCGCTTCCCCGGCGTTTTTTGCGGCGCTAGTAATGCTCATTATGAGCATAAGGAGACGCCCGTGCACGACGGTTTCCTGATCGAAGCCCCTGCGACGCCCGCGCCGCTGCTGTTCACCCCGCAGGTGGAGCGCGAAACGCAGGGCCTGTGGGACAAGCTCCAGGAGCGGACGACTCCGCTGGAGTGGCGGGTCCAAGCCCCGTTGATCGCGGAGATCAACCGGCTGAAGCGCGAGAAGAACGCCGTCATCCTGGCCCACAACTACATGACCTCGGAGATCTTCCACGGCGTGGGCGACTATGTGGGCGACAGCCTGGGGCTGGCCCGCGAGGCCGCGAACTGCGACGCCGCGATCATCGTCCAGGCCGGCGTGCACTTCATGGCCGAGACCTCGAAAATCCTGAGCCCCGAAAAGACCGTTCTGATTCCCGACCTGAAGGCGGGCTGTTCGCTGGCCGAGGCGATCACCGGCGCGGACGTTCGCCTGATCAAGCAGAAATATCCCGGGCTGCCGGTCGTCACCTATGTGAACACCACGGCCGACGTGAAGGCCGAGACCGACATCTGCTGCACCTCGGCCAATGCGGTGCAGGTGGTCGAACAGGCCGCCGCCCTGTGGGGGACCGACCGGGTGATCCTCATCCCCGACGAGTTCCTGGCCCGCAACGTGGCGCGCCAGACCGACATCAAGATCATCGCCTGGCAGGGCCGCTGCGAGGTGCACGAGCGTTTCACCGGTCAGGACATCCTCGACCTGCGCGAGGCCTATCCGAACGCCGAGATCCTGGCGCACCCGGAATGCCCGACCGACGTGATCGAGGCCTCGCACTTCACCGGCTCCACCGCCGCCATGACCGACTATGTGGCCAAGCGGAAGCCCAAGCAGGTGGTGCTGATCACCGAATGCTCCATGGCCGACAATGTGGCGGTGGACGCGCCGGACACCGAGTTCGTGCGTCCCTGCAACCTGTGCCCGCACATGAAGCGGATCAGCCTGCAGAACATCTACGAGGCCCTGCTCTACGATCGTTACGAGGTGAACGTCGATCCGGCCGTGGCCGACCGCGCCCGGGCCGCCGTGCAGCGGATGATCGACCTGCCGCCGCCGGTAACGCCCGCCCGCTACGACATGGTCAAGGCGCGCCACCACGTGGATGTCGAGCTGATCTGAACCTGAGTGCGACCGCCTCGTCCTTCGACGAGCTCAGGATGAGGCGGACTTTGAGCGATGCGTCAGTAGAAAGCCTCATCCTGAGCCTGTCGAAGGACGAGGCTTTCGGTCCCTCGGAGCCTCATGCCTAGCGAACGACTGCGTTTCGACGGGGTGCTGGTGGTCGGCGCCGGCCTCGCCGGGCTGACGGCGGCGCTGGCCGCCGGCCCGCGCCGGGCCCTGGTGATCTCGCCCGACACCCTCAGCCACGCCTGCTCCTCGGCCTGGGCCCAGGGCGGCGTCGCCGTGGCCCTCAGCGAGGGCGACACCCCGCAGCTGCACGCCGAAGACACGGTGGCCGCCGGCGCCGGCCTGGTCGATCCGGCCATGGCGCGCCTGCTGGCCAACGAGGGCCCCGAGGCCGTTCGCCGGCTGGCGGCCCTGGGGGCGCCGTTCGACCGCGACGCGGCGGGCCATTTCAGCCAGGGCCTGGAAGCGGCCCACTCGCGCTCCCGCATCGCCCGCGTCAAGGGCGACCAAGCCGGCCGCGCCATCATGGAGACCATCGCCGCCGCAGCCCTCGCCGCCGGCCATGTCGAGGTCTGGGCCCACGCCCGCGCCCGCGCCCTGCTGCAGGATGAGGCCGGCGCCGTGCGCGGGGTCCTGGTCGAGCGCGGCGGGCGACTGGTCGAGGTGATCGCCCCGGCGACGGTGCTCGCCACCGGCGGGCTCGGCGGCCTCTACGCCGTGACGACCAACCCGGAAGCGGTGCGGGGCGAGGGGCTGGGCTTGGCGGCCCTGGCCGGAGCTGGGATCGCCGATCCGGAGTTCGTGCAGTTCCACCCTACGGCCGTCGACCTCGGCCTCGACCCCGCGCCTCTGGCCAGCGAGGCCCTGCGCGGCGAAGGCGCCCTTCTCGTCGACGCCTTCGGCGCCCCGTTCATGGCCGCCTACGACGCCCGCGCGGAGTTGGCGCCCCGGGACATCGTCGCCCGCGCCATTCATCGCCAGATCGCCGGCGGCCTGGGCGCCTTCCTGGATTGCCGCGAAGCGATCGGCGACCATTTCCCCGAAGCCTTCCCAGGGGTCTTCGCCGCCTGCATGGCCGGGGGGATCGACCCCCGCGTCGACGCCATTCCGGTGGCCCCGGCCGCCCACTATCACATGGGCGGCGTCACGGCGGATGCGGAGGGGCGCACCTCGCTGCCCGGGCTGTTCGCGGTGGGCGAGTGCGCCTCCATCGGGGTGCATGGGGCCAACCGCCTCGCCTCCAACTCCCTGCTGGAAGCCGCCGTGTTCGGCCCCCTCGTCGGGGCCGCCGCCCGCGACGCCCCGGCGTTGGAGACGGCGCCCCTCGCCGCCCGCGCGTTCCCGGACCTGCCCGGCGCCGCGTTGCAGCAGTTGCGCGGCGCCATGGCCCGCGACGCGGGCGTGGTGCGCGACGCGGCGGGCCTGACCCGGCTGATCGGCGAAATCGACATGCTCCAGAACCAGCATGGCCGGGGGCCGGTCCTGGCCGCCGCCCGCCTCGTGGCGGCGGGGGCGCTCGGCCGCCGCGAGAGCCGCGGCGCCCACTACCGGCTGGACTACCCGGACGCCGCCGAGCCGCCACGCCGCACCTTCACCACCCTGGCCGCAGCGGAAGGCGTCAGCGCCGCCGCAGGAGCAATCGTATGAACCTGCACCCGCTGCCGAGCCTGCTGATCGAGCCCGTGGTCCGCGCCGCCCTGGCCGAGGACCTGGGCCGGGCCGGCGACGTCACCGCCGCCCTTTTGCCGGAGCAAGCCCGGCTGGCCTGCGTCTTCGCCGCCCGCCGCGACGGGCGCATCGCCGGCCTGGAGTGCGCCCGGCTGGCCCTCGCCCTGCTCGACCCCACCGCGACCTTCGAGGTTGAGGTCGCTGACGGCGCCGACGCGTCGCCCGGCGCGGTGCTCGCGCGGATCGAGGGCAATGCGCGGGCGGTGCTGTCGGCCGAACGCACGGCGCTGAACCTGCTCGGCCGGCTCTCCGGCGTGGCCACCCTGACCCGGGCCTATGTGCGGGCCGTCGAGGGGACCGGCGCGCGGATCACCGACACGCGCAAGACGACCCCTGGCCTCAGGGCGCTGGAGAAGTACGCGGTGCGCTGCGGCGGGGCGGTGAACCATCGCTTCGGCCTGGATGACGCCATCCTGATCAAGGACAACCACGTGGCGGCCTGCGGCGGCGTGGCCGAGGCCCTGAAGCGGGCCCGTGACGTCGCCGGCCACCTCACGTCGATCGAGGTCGAGGTCGACAGCCTAAGCCAGCTCGACGAGGCCCTGCCGTTCGCGCCCCAGGTCATCATGCTGGATAATTTCAGTCTCGAAGACCTGCGCCGGGCCGTGGCCGTCGTGGGCGGCAGAGTGACCCTGGAAGCCTCGGGCGGGGTGTCGCTGGAGACCGTGCGCGCCATCGCCGAGACCGGGGTGGACGTGATCTCGGTCGGGGCGCTGACGCACTCGGCGCCGGTGCTGGATATCGGCCTCGACGCCATTTAAATCGGAACTTAGCGCCCCGCCGATGGGTTCTCCCTTGAAAGCAAAGGAGAAAAGCCATGGGCTCCAAAGCGCCGCCTGTCCCCAAGGACCAGATGAGCGACAAGGTTCGCGGCTCGCACGCCGCGGCCGACCTGCAGGCCGAGGTCGCCCGCGACCCCTCACGGGACCAGAGCGGGCTGAACCTCGATCAGGTCGGCCGGTATGGCAACGCCAGGCAGAACCTGACGCCGAACCACAAGACGCAGAACCGCTAGCTTAGGACGCGGAAGCGGCCGGCTTGCCGGTGTCGGCCGCCGTGGCGACCGGCGCAGGAGCGGCGTGGGCCGCCGCAGCGACAGGCGCCGGCGTCGGCAGGATTGGCGCGGGCTTGGCCGCGACGGGCTTCGCGGGCGCGGTGGGCGAGGCCTTGACCGGCAGGTCGATGGCGGGCCGGGGGGCGGGGGCCGCCGCTTTCGGGCCGGCCGCCGCCATGACCAGTTCGGCGCCGGCCGCGGCGACTTCGGCCACCGATGTGGCGACCGAGGTGGCGATCGGGGCGAGGGCCAGGCTGGCGTACACCGGCTGCTGCGCGGCTGGGACGACAGGCGCCAGGGGTTCGGACGGCGCCGGCGTCTCGCTGAACGCGCGGTTCGAGCCGTTGCGCCCGCCGAAGCGGTAGAACACGTGAGCGCCCACCTGGGCGACGCGCAGCAGGCGCGGGCCCCAGGCAGGAGACAGGTTGGCCACATGGAAGTGGGTGGCTGTGCCGACCTGGCCCATCACCGTGCCGTCGAGGGCCTGGGCGGCCACCTTTTCGGCCCGGCGCCAGGCGAACCGTTCGACCCGGCGGTTGACCGAGCCGTCGCAGGCGAAGCTGAACTGACATCCGCCGCCGCCGCGGACGCCCTGGAAGACGACGCCGCAGACGGTCTTGGGGAAGGCGGGATGGCGGGCGCGGTTGAGCACGACCTGGGCCACTGCGGCCTGCCCGGCGGCGCTCTCGCCGCGGGCTTCATAATAGACGGCCTGGGTCA
>DAICXL010000014.1:12168-32524 GCA_027312185.1 Caulobacterales bacterium
AGGCATTCGAGATCGCGGGATTCATCCAGCGCCCCGCGGAGGTTGAAAGGGCTGGCCGGGGGCGTGGAGGGCCGTGGCGCCGGCGCGGTGAAGCTCGCCTTGAGCAGGCCAGTGGCCGGAGCGGCGCCGTCGCGGCGCGCCTCCAGGCCAGTGGCGAAGGCGGCGACGCGATCCTGGCGCGCCGTCGGGGCCGTGATGGAGAGATTGTCGAAGCGGCGCGCGATGGCCAGGGCGGAGTCGTCATGGGCCGTGGCGGCTTCGAGCGCGTTGTCTGAGAACCCTTGGCGAGCAGCGCCGGCAAGGCGCTCGATCTTCGCATGTACGACGGAGGCCCGGGCGAGGCTGCCGGCGAGATAGGCGCCGCCTACGGATAGGCCGACGAGGGCGGTCAAAGCCAAAAAGCTACCTGTCACGCGCGCAAGCGCTGCGCGCGTGGGAATGGGGGTAATCAAAGGTTTCGTCCTCTGCGGCGAGGGCGCATGCGCCCCCCGACAATCGCATCCCGGCCGTCTGAGCGGGGATGGATGCGGGCCAAGCAAGCGAGGTCAGTGGCCCGAGGCCCCTCTTATCCGTCCAATTGTGGCGAGAATGTGGCAGAACCACCCGCGCCATTGTGCAGCGCAGCAAAATCGGGCGGCCTATTTAGGGTGAAATCCTAAGGCAAAGCTCGTGAATAAAGAGGAAAATTCCTGCGCTGCGCCGCGGCGGTCGAGCCCCTCCGAAGCTGGGGATAAACCACACGAGCCAGCTTGTCCGGCGTCAAGAAACCGCTCCGGGATGAGACGATCGGGCGAATCAGGCCAGCAGGTCGTGGTGTTCCTTGTGACGGCGGATATAGGCCGAGGCGTAGCCGCAGAGCGGGACCACCTTCAGGCCGTCGCGGCGCGCGATGCCCAGCACGCCTTCCATCAGCCGCCCCGCCGCGCCGCTGCCGCGCAGGTCGGGGTGGGCCTCCACATGCGGGATGACCAGCCGGTCGCCCTGGCGGCGATAGTCGGCCCAGGCCGGCAGGCCGTTCTCGGTCATCTCGAAGCGGCTCTGGGCGGTGTTCTCGACCACGTCTGACATCAGATGATCCAGGCTGAAGGGCGGGGGTAGGCCTCGCGGCGGGCGGCGTAGATCAGGCCGACCACGCAGCGGACGGTGACCCAGACGCCGATGAGCCCCGCCAGGGCGGCGGCGATGTACCAGAACAGGAAGCCGATCATCACCAGGGTGAGCGGCGCGCCGAGGACGTAGATGAGTCCGACCGCCACCCAGCCGATCAGGCCTATCCAGGCGGTGCGGATGGCGAAGACATAGTGGGTGCGCGCCCAGTCCGCGGCCCGGCCCTTCAGGGCGTAGGCCATGACGAAGCCGATCAGCGGCGTCAGGCCGATCGAGGCCCAGCCCAGGATGTAGAGCACATAAACGGCGATCGGCAGCAGCTTGTCGTCGTCGCCCACGCGGGCGGGGGGCAGGTCGGACGCGTACGGCTCGGTCAACGACGTCTCCTTGGAAGCTCGCCTCTTATGTAGGGAACGCGCCGGCCGATTTAACGTGCCCCTCAGCCCTCTCCGCGCACCGCCGTCACCTCGACCCCCGCCGCCTTGGCCCCCGGCAGGGCGCCGGGCTTTTCGACCCGCACCCGCGCCCAGATCACCCGTTCGTCCTCGAGGCATATGGCGGCCAGGCGCTGAGCATAGGTTTCGACCAGGTCGATGTGGCCGGAGGCCAGCGCCCGGGCGGCGCCGGCCAGGGTCTCGTAGTTCAGGGTGTCGGCCAGATGCACCACCTTGCGGGGCGACAGGGCCAGTTCGACATCGATCACCAACGGCTGGGCCCGGCCGCGTTCGAACGGATAGATGCCGATCTGGGCGTCGAGCTCCAGGCCGCGCATGAAGATGGTCAGGGATGCGGGAGGAGCTTGGGACACGGCGGCCTTCAGATGTCGAGGATGTCGGGCGTCTTCCAGGCCAGGTGCTGGCCGCCGTCGACGGCGATCATCTGTCCGGTGACGGCGCGGGCGTCAATCAGGTAGCGGGCGGCGCCGGTGATGTCGGCCAGTTCCGTGCGCCGCTGCAGCGGAACGGCGGCGGCCTCCGCCTGCAATCCGGCCTCGCCCTCGATGGCGTTGGGCAGGGTGGGGCCGGGGCCTATGGCGTTGACGCGGATGCGCGGGGCCAGGGCCTGGGCCAGCATACGGGTCGCGGTCCACAGGGCGGTCTTGCTCAGGGTGTAGCTGAAGAACTGGGGGTTCAGCTTCCACACCCGCTGGTCGAGCAGGTTGATGATCTGGGGATCGCCTTCCTGGGCCTGGGCGGCGAAGGCCTCGGCCAGGACCAGCGGCGCGCGCAGATTGGGCTCGAAGTGGGCGTCCCAGGTGACGCGGTCGAGGGCGCCGGCGTGGTCGTAGCGGAAGGTCGAGGCGTTGTTGACCAGCAGGGTCAAGGGCCCGACCACGGCGGCGGCCTGGCCGATCAGGGCCGAGGTCTCGGCCTCGACGGCCAGGTCGGCGCGCACCGTGGCGGCCCACCCGCCCGCGGCGCGGATCTCGTCCACCAGGGCCTGGGCGTCGGGCTCGTCGTCGCGGTGATGCACCGCCACGGCATAGCCGGCCTGCGCCAGGCAGAGCGCCAGCGCCCGCCCGATGCGGTGGGCGGCGCCTGTTACAAGGGCTCCGCCACGGTCGGTCACCTTAATCGGGGCGGCCGAACTCGTAGACGTTCACCGCGATGACGGCGACGACGAAGATCAGGATGGGCAGAATGGCTGACATTGGGGTTCTCTGGACGAAGACGACCGCTTCGCTTTAGACGCGGTGCGCTTTGCCCGCAAGCGAGCGGAGGCTAGGCTGGCTGCATGCTTTGGCGCCGCCGGGTCGAGCCCTTCACCCGCCCCTTTGTCTATGCCGCCTTCCGCTGGAGTCGCGGACTGACCCTGGGCGTGCGCGGCCTCGTCACCGACGCCGAAGGCCGGGTCCTGCTGGTCGAGCACACCTATGTCCATGGCTGGTACCTGCCCGGCGGCGGCGTCGAGCGCGGCGAGACGGCAGAGGCCGCCCTCAGCCGCGAGATGATCGAGGAGGCGGGGGTGCGGTTGACCGACCGGCCGCGGCTCTTGTCCGTCCACAGCAACGACGCCAACCATCCCCGCGACCACGTGCTGGTCTATCGCTGCGCCGCCTGGGAAAGCTGCTCGCCGCGGGCGGGGGCGGAAATCCACGCCGTCGGCTGGTTCGCGCCGGACGCCCTGCCGGAGGGAACGACCCGGGGGACGCGGGCGCGGATCCGTGAGGCGCTGGAGGGCGGGGCGATCGATCCGCTGTGGTAGCGGGCCCGAAAGCCCCGTCCTTCGACAAGCTCAGGATGAGGCTTTCTACTGACGCGACGTTTTCACTCGGCCTCATCCTGAGCTTGTCGAAGGGCGAGGCCGTCGCACAACCGCCGACGCGCGCTATATCTGCCCCATGACCGACGACACCGTCATAGGCGGCGCCTCGACCCTTTCGGGGGCGGCCCTGATCGCCGACGAGGTGAAGCGCCTTCCGGACGCCCCGGGGGTCTACCGGATGCTGGGCGAAGACGCCGAGGTGCTCTACGTCGGCAAGGCGCGGTCGCTGAAGAAGCGGGTGCTGCAGTACGCGCAGGGCCGGTTCCACACCAACCGCATCGCCCACATGGTCCACCTGACGCGCTCCATGGAGTTCGTCACCACCCGGACCGAAACCGACGCCCTGCTGCTCGAGTCCAACCTGATCAAGCGGCTGAAGCCGCGCTTCAACGTCGTGCTGCGCGACGACAAGAGCTTCCCCGAGATCCTGCTGCGCCGCGACCACCCCGCGCCGCAGATCCGCAAGCACCGGGGCGCCCACACCATCCCCGGCGACTATTTCGGCCCGTTCGCGGGCGCCGGGCAGGTCCGCAAGACCCTCAACGCGCTCCAGAAACTCTTCCTCCTGCGCAGTTGCACCGACAGCTTCTTCAACACCCGCGACCGCCCGTGCCTGCTCTACCAGATCCGCCGCTGCTCGGCGCCCTGCGTCGATCTCGTCACCCCCGAGGGCTATCGGGAGCTGGTGGAGGAGGCGCACGACTTCCTGCGCGGCAAGAGCCAGGCGGTGCGCGACCGGTTGGGCCGCGAGATGCAGGCGGCCTCCGACGAGCTGGAGTTCGAGACCGCCGCCCGGATCCGCGACCGCATCCGCGCCCTGGCCTCGATCTCCGCCGAGCAGGGGATCAACCCCGAGACCGTGGACGAGGCCGACGTCTTCGCCCTCTTCGCCGAGGGCGGCCAGGCCTGCGTGCAGGTGTTCTTTTTCCGGGCCGGCCAGAACTGGGGCAATCGCGCCTACTTCCCCCGGGTCGACCGCAGCGACACCGACGAGGAGATCCTCGACGCCTTCCTGGGCCAGTTTTACGAGGACAAGCCGATCCCCCGGCTGGCCCTGCTCAGCCATGATGTGCCCAACCGCGAACTGCTGGCCGAGGCCTTCTGCATCCAGCGGGGGAGCAAGGTCGAGCTGCAGGTCCCCAGGCGCGGCGAGAAGAAGGACCTCGTCGCCCACGCCATGACCAACGCCCGCGAGGCCTTGGGGCGCAAGCTGGCCGAGAGCTCGGCGCAAGGAAAGCTGCTGGAGGGGGTCTGCGAGACGTTTGGTCTTGAAGGAAGACCTGAGCGGATCGAGGTCTATGACAACTCCCACATCATGGGCACCAACGCCGTCGGCGGCATGATCGTGGCGGGCCCCGAGGGTTTCCTGAAGAACCAGTACCGCAAGTTCAACATCAAGGGGACCGAGCTCACCCCCGGCGACGACTACGGCATGATGCGCGAGGTGCTGAAGCGGCGCTTCTCCCGGCTGGTCAAGGAAGAGGAGGAGGGGCAGGCGCCGGTGCGGCCCGACCTCGTCCTCATCGACGGCGGCGCGGGCCAGCTCGCGGTCGCCCGCGAGACCATGGAGAACCTGGGGTTGCACGACATCGTCGTGGCCGGGGTCGCCAAGGGGCCGGACAGGGACGCCGGCCTGGAGCGATTCTTCATCCCGGGCCGCGAGCCCTTCATGCTCGATCCGAAAAGCCCGGTCCTCTATTACCTGCAGCGTCTTCGCGACGAGGCGCACCGCTTCGCCATCGGCAGCCACCGGGTCCGGCGCAAGATAGACATGACCAAGAACCCTCTCGACGAGATCGAGGGGGTGGGGCCGGGCCGGAAGCGGGCCCTGCTGCACGCTTTCGGGTCCGCCCGGGGCGTTAGCCGCGCGGCCGTGGCCGACCTGATGACCGTCGACGGGATCAGCGAACCCCTCGCCCAACGGATCCACGCCTTCTTCCGCAAGGCCTGATTCACGCTCGAATTGTGGGCGCCCACCCACTTTGGGGCGGGACTCCCCTGCGTCGAGTTGAAGCGCTCTACAATAGCGCGTAGCATAGTCTCAGGTCATAACAGTTTTCCACAGGCTGTGCCTAAGTCTACGAGCACAGATTTTGGACAAATAAGCAAAATTCCGGCACTGAATATTTGCGTTAATGCACCGTTAACGCCCGATTATCGGAGATAAGACTATGGTAGAGTCGGAGTATGGCGACAAATTCTCTAGAGTTGGCAGTCAAGCTAGAGGGGCGGATGCCCGGGCGGCCTTTGTGGCGTCACAGGCTTATCTGAACCAGAACGTATCGGGCTTCTTCTACCGCTGGGGCGGATTGCTCTCATCGACCCTGATAAGGATTCGCAGCCGGTTCCGGGGGGACCTGGACCAGTATCTGATCTATCTGGTCTTCCTGCTGAACGACCTTTCCCGGGAGATTTCCACCCGCAGCCTTCCGGCAGGGCGGCGGCCCGAGGCGCGAGGATTGAACGCCCTCAGCATCGCGGAGATCACCGGCATTCCACGCGAGACGGCGCGCCGGAAACTCCAGATGCTGGTCGCCGAGGGCTATGTGGAGCGGGCCTTTGACGGCCTTTATTACCTCGGCGACCGCTACGGTCTGGACCAGTTCTTCTTCGATCTCAGCCCGCTGTTCTGCGACGGGGTGAGGCTGGACGGAGAGCCGTCACCCCAGGCGGTCGAGCCACAACCATAGGTCGCGGATCGCCAGGGCTCGCATGGCCGCATCCTCGGTCTCGAGCCTGGGCAGGCCGGCGAGGGCCAAGCCCTCGTTGAGGGTCATCGGCCGGTCCTGGGGCGCGCACAGGCGGTGGACCTTGGCGGCCTCCTGCATCCGCCGCCAGACGCAGCGGAAGGCGCTCGCGCCCTCGACCGCGGCGCTGGGCAGGAGTCCGCCCTGCAGGACCCGGTGAAAGCCCACCAGGGTGGTCCCCCGGCAGATCGGCGCCAGCAAGCGCTCGAAGTTGTCGGCCTCCAAGGGCTCGACCCGGAGGTCCTCGTGCAGCGGGCCGCCCAGCCGGGGGACGGGGCTGGGAGCCTTGACGAAGACGCTGAGCACGACGTTGGCGTCCCGGTCGACGAAACCGAACTGAAGCGTGTGGGCCTGGTCGCCCGAGGCGAAGGACCGGACATTAAAGTAGAGCGGGTCCGCCTCCGCCGGCCGGGCCACGGGCCGCAGCGGGCGGCGCCGCTCGGCCTCCGCGGGGGTGTTCTCTATCAGCGAGGCCCCGAACGGATGGTCCAGGCCCAGGGCCCACTGCGTCCGCTCACGCAGCCGCTGCTTGGCGGAGAAGAAGTCCAGGATCGAAGTCATGATGGGTTCTCCCAGGTGATGGGAGAATAGTCATTTGTCGGCCGCTTTAGATCAACTCAGACTGTACTTGTATTGGGTAGATTAAGTGCTATTTTTCTACTCAATTTGAGCCGAACTCCACGCGGAGCGGCCAAGGCTCCGCGTGGCCTTCGAGCCTGGGCCGGGCATCAGCCGTGGCCGACAAGGATGGTGGAGCTGATCGCCAGCAGCGCGACAAGCGTCGCGCCGCCGAGCAGAGACGCGCTGGCGATGGAGCGCTGGATGAGGGTCTTCATGGTCTTGTCCTCGTCTTTGTCCTGCTTCAGCAGGTCTCGGACCCGTCGTCCGATAAGAAGAGGATGCGCGGCCCATATTGAAGGCGGATGGCGCGGATATTTCCGGCAGGGAAGCTTGGCTGCAACAGGCCGGCCGGCCCGGACCGGCCCGAAACATTTCCGCCCCGCGGATGTGGGCCGCAAAAACAACCACTTGGACGCTAGCCGCCGGGGCGAAGGACCGCGGTTGCGTACAGGGCTGCAACAAACCGCCGTGGGGCGATTGAGGCCATTTCGGACGCGGACGAAGCCGGGTTGGGGTCGGCGTGTGAGCCGGGGCGGCGACCGCGCCTCGCCATTCATCGTGCGAGCCCCTAAATAGCGCCCATGTCGCTGGACACCCCCATGTCGCTGGACCGTGTCGACGCCACCCGTGCCGAGACGAGCGCAGCCCAGGCCGTCGCCCTGCCTGCAGGCGCGCGCGTGGTCGCGGCGATGTCCGGCGGCGTGGATTCCACCGTGGTCGCCGCCCTGCTGTCCCGCGCCGGCTATGATGTGGTGGGCGTGACCCTGCAGCTCTACGACCATGGGGCGGCGGTGAAGAAGGCGGGCGCCTGCTGCGCCGGCCAGGACATCCGTGACGCCCGCGCCGCGGCCGAGCGGATGGGCGTGCCCCACTATGTGCTCGACTACGAGAGCCGCTTTCGCCAGTCGGTGATCGACGATTTCGCCGACGCCTATCTGCGCGGCGAGACGCCGATCCCCTGCATCCGCTGCAATCAGACGGTGAAGTTCCGAGACCTGGTCGAGGTCGCCAAGGAGTTGGGCGCCCAGGCCATGGCCACGGGCCACTACGTCCGCCGTCTTGAAGGGCCGAACGGCCCGGAGTTGCACCGGGCGGTCGATCCGGCCCGCGACCAGAGCTATTTCCTGTTCGCCACTACCCGCGAGCAGCTGCAGTACCTGCGTTTCCCCCTCGGCGACCTGCCCAAGCCGGCGGTGCGCGAGGCCGCGGCCGAGCTCGGCCTGTCGGTGGCCACCAAGCCGGACAGCCAGGACATCTGCTTCGTGCCCGAAGGCAAGTACTCGACCCTGATCGACAAATTGCGCCCCAATGCGGCGGGCGCCGGCGACATCGTCCACATGGACGGCCGGGTGCTCGGCCGTCACGAGGGGGTCAGTCGCTATACCGTCGGCCAGAGGCGAGGGCTGAACGTGGCGGTGGGCGATCCCCTGTTCGTGGTGCGGCTGGAGCCGGAGGCCAAGCGGGTGATCGTCGGCCCGCGGGAGGCCCTGCTGACCGCGTCCCTGACCCTGAAGGAAACCAACTGGCTGGGCGACGCGGCCAGTATCGAGGCGGCGGCCGGGGCGGGCCTTCCCGTGCTCGCGCGGGTACGTTCTACCCGCGACCCGGTTCCGGCGCGGCTCGCCCTGGTTGCGGACGCTGTTTCGGTCGTGTTCGAGACGCCGGACGAGGGCGTATCCCCCGGGCAGGCCTGCGTGCTCTACGCCGCCGACGTCCCCAGCCGCGTCCTCGGCGGCGGGTTCATCGCCTCGACACAGGCCGCCCTCTAAGCTCGTCATCCTCCGGGCGCGGCGCAGCCGCGATCCGGGGACCCAGGCCCCCGTTGTTCATCCGGCGCCGTCGCTTGGGTCACCCGGACAAGCCGGGTGATGACGAATTTTTTGCGCCCTATTCCGCCGCCCAGCGCAGCGGCTCATCCTCGTCGTTCGCGGCTTCCATCACGAAGGATTCGGTGGGGCCGAACAGCAGCAAGCGGTCGTCGTCGCCGACGGGCCGGTCGATGCTGAGCAGCCGCGCCAGGGTCTCAGGGCTCAAGCCGTGCAGGATCATGGGAGCGCCTCCGATGCGAGATGAGAATGACTCGCAATAACCGGGGTGGCAATCCTCTAATTCCGCTCATCCCCGCGGAAGCGGGGACCCCGTTCGAGCCGCCGCACGTCCCGCCAAAGAGCTGGATCCCCGCTTCCGCGGGGATGAGCGGGAAAATTGGGCCTAGGACATCCGCTCCGGCGGGGGCGGCGGGTCTTCGGGCAGGGGGATGAACTCGGTGTCGTCGGTGGGGGGCAGGGCCATACGGCCGGCCTTCCAGTCGGCCTTGGCCTGCTCGATCCGGTCGGGGCGGGACGAGACCAGGTTCCACCAGATGGTGCGCGGCCCAAGCGGCTCGCCGCCGAGCAGCATGACGGTGGCGTGGGTGTGGGCGGTGACGGTGGGGCGCTTGCCGTTCTCGAACACCGCCATCTGGCCGGCGTGGAAGGTGCGGCCGTCGATCTCCACCGAGCCCCTGGCTACATAGGCGGCCGCCTCGGAATAGCCGTCCGGGGTGGCGCCCCTGGCGCCCGGCTGCATCTCCCAATGGACGTAGAAGATCGGCGAGTGGGTGTTGACCCCGGCCTTGGCGCCATAGGCCTCGCCGGCGACCAGCCGGGCCCACAGGCCGTCCTGTTCATAGGTCGGCAGGGCCGCTTCCTCGACGTGGTCGAAGGAGGGCTCGATCTCCTCCAACTCGGCCGGCAGGGCGACCCAGGCCTGCATGCCGTGCATCGGCCCGCCGTGGATGCGGATCGAGGGGTCGGTGCGCTCGGAGTGGACGATGCCGCGCCCGGCGGTCATCCAGTTGACCTCGCCCGGCCGGATGGCCTGGGTATAGCCCAGGCTGTCGCGGTGCAGGATCTCGCCCTCGAACAGATAGGTCAGGGTCGACAGGCCGATATGCGGATGCGGACGCACGTCGATGCCCATGCCGGGATCGAACATCGCCGGGCCCATGTGGTCGAGGAAGACGAACGGCCCGACCATCCGCCGCTTGGCGAAAGGCAGGATGCGCCCGACCTCGAAGCCGCCCAGGTCCTTCTTCCGCGCGTCGATGACGAGGTCGATCATGCGGGGTCCTCCGTCAGGTGTGGGTTGACCAGCCCGAGCGGGATGGCCGTGGAATTCTTCACGCTGCGCATGACGATACGGCTCTGCACATTGGCGACCACGCCCAGCGACAGCACCTTCTCGCGCAGGAATTCGTCAAAGGCATGCATGTCGCGGGTGATGATGCGCATCACATAGTCGGCCTCGCCCGTGACGGTGGCGCACTGCACCACCTCCGGAAAGGTGCGGATGGCGGCCTCGAAGGCGTCGAGGTTCTCCTTGGTGGGCAAGGAGAGCTTGAGGGTGGCGTAGACCTCGAAGTTCAGCCCCAGCTTCTCCCGGTCGAGCAGGGTGGCGCGTCCGGTGATGACCCCGGCCTCCTCCATCCGCTTGATCCGCCGCCAACAGGGCGAGGAGGACAGGCCGACCCGCTCGGCCACCTCGGCCACGGACAGGCCGGCGTCCTCCTGGATCAGGGCCAGGATCCTGGCGTCCACGGCGTCGAAGGCTTCGGGCAAGGTTTTCTCCGTCAGGCGCATCTCGCGCACGCGCTTTGCGCCATGATGGCGGCGGGGACTGGAAACGCAAACCGGTCCGGCGTCATTTCGCTGCAAGGGACCTGGATACGATTCGATGAGCGAGTTCGATTTCGACGCCGTGGTGGTGGGGGCGGGCGCGGTGGGCCTGGCCTGCGGCTACGCCCTGGCCCAGCGCGGCCTTTCGGTGGTGGTGCTGGAGGCCGAGAAGGCCATCGGCCAGGGGGTGTCGTCGCGCAATTCGGAGGTGATCCACGCCGGGCTCTACTACCCGACCGGCTCGCTCAGGGCGCGGCTGTGCGTGCAGGGCCGCCGCCAGCTCTACGCCTTCTGCGACAGCCACGGGGTCCCTTATGACCGCTGCGGCAAGTTCGTGGTCGCCACCAGCGAGGAGGAGGTTCCGGTCGTCGAGCGTCTCGCCGAACAGGGACGGATCAATGACGTCGAGGGCCTAGCCTGGATCACCGGCGCCGAGGCGATGCGGCTGGAGCCCAACCTCTTCGCCTATTCGGCCCTGGTCTCGCCGGAGAGCGGGGTGTTCGACAGCCACGCCTATATGCTGGCCCTGCGCGGCGAGATCGAGGACCGCGGCGGGGCGGTGGCGGTGGACGCCCCGTTCGAGCGGGCCGAGCCCCTGGCCGGCGGCGGCTGGCGAATCTTCGCCGGGGGGGCCGAGCCGGCCGACCTCGCGGCGCGCATCCTGGTCACCGCCCCGGGGCTGGGCGCCCAGGCGGTGGCGGCGGGGATCGAGGGCTTTCCGAAAGAAGCCATTCCGGAGGCCCACCTCGGCAAGGGCAGCTATTTCGCCCTGAGGAGCGGCAAGGCGCCGTTCGCGCGGCTGATCTATCCGACGCCGCACCCCGGCTCGCTCGGCCTGCACTATCGCCGCGACCTCGGCGGCCAGGCCCGCTTCGGCCCCGACCTCGAATATATCGACACCCCCGACTACACGGTGCACCCGGACCGGGCGGATGAGTTCTACGACCACGTCCGCCGCTACTGGCCCGGCCTGCCCGACGGGGCGCTCGTGCCCGACTACGTCGGCATCCGCCCCAAGATCCACGGCCCGGACGAGCCCCAGCCCGACTTCCGCATCGACGGGCCGGAGGCGCATGGCCTGGAGGGGCTGGTCGTGCTGTTCGGGATAGAGAGCCCCGGGCTGACGTCGTCCCTGGCGATCGGGGACGAGGCGGCGGGGCGGTTGGGGCTCAACAACTGATCCGCTTGAGGGTCACCCCGGCAGCCGCACCACGGCCCTGAGGCCCCCCAGCGGGCTGCGTTCCAGGGTGACGTCGCCGCCGTGGCCGCGGGCGACGTCGCGGGCGATGGCCAGCCCGAGGCCGACGCCCTTGACGTTCTGGTTGCGGGCCTCGTCCAGGCGATTGAAGGGGCGGAAGGCCTCCTCGTAGTTCTCCGGCGCGATGCCGGGGCCGTCGTCGTCGATCAGGATCTCGACCCCGCCGGACTCGCGGGCGCGGGCGGCGACCTGGATGCGGTCGCCGTGGACAGCGGCGTTCATGACGAGGTTGGACAGGGCGCGCTTGAAGGCGTTGGGCCGCACGCTGGCGAACAGGGCGCCGTCGGCGTCCACATGCACCTCGGCGCCGGCGCGGGCTGCGCCCTCGCTAACCTCGTCGATGAGCAGGCGCAGGCCCACGCTCTCGACCGCCTCGCCGCCCTGGCCGCGGGCGAAGGCGAGGTACTCGTCGATCATGTGCTCCATCTCGGACAGGTCGCGCTTCATCGCCTCGATGCGCACCCCGGGCTTGGCCAGGGCCAGCTCTAGCTTCAGGCGGGTGAGCGGGGTGCGCAGGTCGTGGCTGACCGAGGCCAGAAGGGTGGTGCGCTGGTCGATGTAGCGTTGCAGCCGCTCCTTCATGGCGATCAGGGCGACGGCCGCCATGCGCACCTCGCGCGCGCCGTGCGGCTTGAACTTGGGGGCCTCTGCGCCCCGGCCGAAGGCGTCCGCCACCTCGGCAAGGCGCTCGATGGCGCGGACCTGGTTGCGGATGAACAGCACCGCCACCGTGGTCAGCAGCACGGTGGCGCCTGTCAGCCACAGGATGAAGACGTGACCCCGGGCGGCGAAGGCCCGGTCCTTGGGGGCGATGATCCGCAAGGTGCCGGTGGGGGCGGCGACGCGGATGTCGACATAGGCGGGGTAGCGGGTGGCGTCGACCCAGTAGGGGATGGCCAGTCGCTCGTCCAAGGCGTCGCGCAGGGCCTGGTCGAACACCGGCAGGAGGGAGTCGCGGCGGCCGGTGGGCAGGCCCAGGCCCTCCTGGAGCACGATCGACAGGGACTGGGTGCGTTCGGCCCGGTCGGCGATGCGGGCGAGGTTCTGCGGCGTCGGGTCGTCGAGATAGGAGCCGACGTCCCAGGCCACGTCTCCGGCGAGGCCGTCGGACAGCTGGGCGGTGACGGTCTGCCAGTGCGCTTCGAAGAAGGCCCAGGTCACCGCCACCTGCATCATCGCCACCGGCAGGACGATGATCAGCAGCGACCGCCCGAACAGGGTGGTCGGCAGCCATTTCTTGATCAGGCGCGGCCAGAGGCGCAGCGCGATCCGCATGGTCTCCCCTCGAGCCCGATCCCTCTAGTCCGGGGACAGCATATACCCAATTCCGCGCACGGTCTGGAGGTAGCGCGGGTTGCGGGGGTCGGCCTCCAGCTTGCGGCGCAGGCGGGTGACCTGGACGTCGACCGCCCGTCCGGTGGGCTCAGCCCCGTCCGCCGCCTCCAGCGCCAGGTCCAGCCGATCGATGGGGGTATGGGGGGCCGAGGCCAGGCGGCGCAGCAGCTTGGCCTCGCCCTCGGTCAGCCGCACGGGTACGTCGCCGAGCAGCAGCTCACCCCGCTCCAGGTCAAAGGCGTGGGCGCCCAGCAATACGCGCCGCGGCGCGGCGGTGCGGCCGGCGCGGCGCAGGATGGCCTCGAGCCGCAGCAGCAGCTCCTGCGGCTCGAACGGCTTGGACAGATAGTCGTCCGCGCCCGCCGTCAGTCCCGCGATGCGGTCGTCGGCCAGGCCGCGGGCGGTAAGGATCAGGACCGGGGTCGGGCCGCTGCCCCGCACCCAGCCGGTCAGGGACAGGCCGTCCTCGCCCGGCATCATCACGTCGACGATCAGGAGGTCGAAGTCGAGCAGGCCCATCAGCCGCCGCGCCGCCGCGGCGTCCGGGGCGACGGTGACCCGAAAGCCTGCCCGGGTGAGGAACTCCTTGAGCAGGGTGCGGATGCGGTCGTCGTCGTCGACGACGAGGAGATGGCGGCCGTGTCCCGAAGGCGCGTTCATGAGCGCAGGGTCCCGGGGCGGGGGGCGTTGCGGGGGCCGGCCAGGGCGGCCAGGATCCGCCGCGCGCCCGACACCGCGTCGAGGCCGCCCGTGCGATAGGCGCGGGTCAGCATCAGGCGCAGGCGCTCGGACACCCTCTGTTCGAAGGCCGCGCCCTCGCCGGTCAGGGTCGCGGGGCGGCGCCGGGCGTCGAGTTCGCCGGCGGACTTCTCGACGAAGCCGGCCCCCTCCAGGTCGCGCAGCACCCGGCTCGCCCCCTGTTTGGACAGGCCCGTCAGCCGGGCCAGCTCCTGCACGCCAATGCCGGGGCGGCGCTTGAGCAGGAAGGCGGCGCGCCAGTGACCACGGCCGAGCCGGGAGGGCTCGGTCTCCAGGGCGCTGTCGGCGGCGGTGGCCAGGGCCGCCTCGGCCAGCAGGAACAGCTCGAGCGCCGCGTCGAGCTCCTCCTCGCGCAGGACGAGCCGCGCTTCGGCGCTGAGCGGGGCGGCGGGAAGGCTCATCGCCCGGACATGCCGGCCGACGGGCTCAGTACGCCCTGTGGACCCAGCCGAAGGGATCGGCGGCGAGCCCCCGCTGGATGCCGACCAGGGTGTCGCGCAGTTCGGTGGTGACGGGTCCCGCCTTGTCCGGGTCGCCCACGGTGAACTCGCCCTCGGGGCTCTTCAGCCGGCCGATGGGAGCGATCACCGCGGCGGTGCCGCAGGCGAAGGCTTCGCGCAGGCGCCCGCTGGCGGCGTCCGCCCGCCACTGGTCGATGGCGTATTTCTCTTCGCGCACTTCCACGCCGCGGGCCCGGGCCAGGGTCATCACCGAATCCCGCGTCACGCCCGGCAGGATGGTCCCGTCCAGCGGCGGGGTGGCCATCGAGCCGTCGTCGAACACGAAGAACACGTTCATGCCGCCGAGCTCCTCGACGTAGCGGCGCTCGGCCGCGTCGAGGAACAGGGTCTGGTGGCAGCCGGCGCGCATCGCCTCGCCCTGGGCCCGCAGGGACGCGGCGTAGTTGCCGCCGCACTTGGCCGCCCCGGTGCCGCCGGGCGCGGCGCGGGTGTCGTTCTGCGATATCCACACCGACACGGTTTCGCCGGCGCCCTTGAAATAGGAGGCGACCGAGGAGGCGATGACCGAGAAGATGTATTCGTTCGACGGCCGCACCCCGAGGAAGACCTCGGTCGCGATCATGAACGGCCGCAGGTAGAGGCTGCCGTCCTCGCCGCCCGGGATCCAGTCGCGGTCGATGCTGACCAGCTGCTTGACCGCCTCCAGGAACAGGTGCTCCGGCAGCTGCGGCATCGACATGCGGTCGGCCGACTGGTTGAAGCGGCGGGCGTTGGCGTCGGGGCGGAACAGCAGGGCGCCGCCGTCCGGGCTTCGATAGGCCTTCATGCCCTCGAAGATCTCCTGGGCGTAGTGCAGCACCGCCGCGGCCGGGTCGAGCTGGAACGGCGCGCGGCCCTGGACGCAGGCGTCGTGCCAGCCCCGGCCTTCGGTGTAGCGGATGACCACCATGTGGTCGGTGAAGGCGCGGCCGAAGCCGGGATTGACCAGCAAGGCGTCGCGGGCGTCCGCCGCTACCGGCGCCGCATTCGGCTTGAGCTCGAACTGAAAGGTCTCGTCACCAAACATGGGCGTCATCCAACTCAGGTTCCCGGATGCTCTTTCCCAGAATCCGGGGCGGGTTGGAAGACGTCAGTGCAGGAATGCGGCAAGTCGCGCCCAGGAATGGCCGGCGTTTTCCCGCCGTCTACTTCGCGGCGCGCGCGCGCAGGCCGCGAACGGCGGCCGCGGTGTACTCCCAGCCGGTCCACAGGGTGATGGCGGCGGCGAGCCACAGCAGCACGTCGGCGGCGAGCCGGAGCGGGCCCGTGTCGCCGAGGGCGACGGCGAGCAGCTGCAGGCACAAGGAAACGAGCTGGACCGTGGTCTTCCACTTGGCCAGCTGGGTGACCGGGAACTTCAGGCCGCGGGCGCCGCCGACCTCGCGCAGGCCCGAGACCCAGAACTCACGGAACAGGATCACCCCGCCGGCGACCACGATGGGCGGGCGAGGGTCCAAGGCGGCGAGGCCGACGACCGCGCCGCAGACGGCGATCTTGTCGGCGATCGGGTCGAGCATGGCCCCCCACGCCGACATGGCGTTCCAGCGCCGGGCCAGCCAGCCGTCCACATAGTCGGTCAGCGACCCGATGACATAGGCGGCCAGGCTCCACATCGCCACGGCGCGCACGGCGGCCTCGGGCGGGCGGCCGGCCTGGCCGGGCAGGGCTCCGGCGGCGGCGGCGAGACCGAGGAAGACGGCGATCGCGAAGACGATGCGCGCGCCGGAGAGCAGGTTGGGAATGTCGTTGCGGGCCATGTGGATCAAAGCCTCCCGCGGCTCGAGCGTTCCGTCAACGTCCGGAAAGGGCGACGAGCAGGGAGGAGCCCTGCAGGGAGGCGAAAACCTGGGCCGAGGCCTGCACCGCGGTCTGGGCCAGCTGGGCCCGCGAAAGCGCGGCGGCCATGTCGACGTCGGTCATGTCCCCCAGCACGCTGGTGAGCGCCGTCTGGCGGTCGGCCAGGCCGGTCTGGATCGCCTCGACCCGGTTCTGCAGCCCGCCGTTTTCGGCCACCGCCTCGTTGAGGCCGTTCCAGGCGCTGTCGAAGCTGGCCAGCATGCCCTGCAAGGCGGTGCTCTGGGCCGTGGTCAGGTTGCCGGTCAGGGGGCCGAGGGGGCCGGCGTTGAGATCCTGCACCGCCTTGAGGGCCGTGAACAACGGCTCGCCCAGGTCGCTGGCCAGGAAATTGGTCGAGACGGACAGCTTGTCGTCGAGCCGGCTGGTGAGCTCCAGCTGGTCGTTGGCGAACAGGCTGGCGATGGTGGGGGCGGCGGACAGGTCGGCCAGGGTCAGGGCCGCCACCGGCTCGGTGTCCGAGCGGCCGCCGGCGAACAGGTGGCGGCCCTGGTACTCGGTGTTGAGGGAATCCACCGCCTGGCTGAGGAAGCCCTGCAAGGCGGTGAGCAGCCCTTCGGTGCCGCCGGTGGCGACGGCCTCGGCCACGGCGCCGCGGGCCTTGAGGGCGGCGTCGGCGAGCTGGCCCAGCACCTGGTCCTGCACCTCCAGGGTGGAGGCGAGCATCTTGCCGTTGTTGATGTGTGTGTCGACCCGCGCCCACAGGCTGCGGGTGGCGGTCAGGGCGTCGGCGTCGGCGCCGTAGCCCTTGAGGTTGTCGGCGATCTTGCCGGTGGCGACTTCCTGCTCGGCCGTATTCTGCCGCTTCAGCCCCGACATGATGTTCAGCAGCGAGGACTGGTAGGTATTGCGGGTCGAGATCCGATCCATGGCGGCGGCCTCCCTGGCTAGGTCATGCCCAGCAGGACATCGTACATCTCCTTGACCGCCTGGATCATGCGGGCGGAGGCGCTGTAGGCCTGCTGGTAGGTGGTGAGCTGGATCAGCTCCTGGTCGAGGTTGACGCCTTCGACGCTGGAGCGCCGGGCGCTGGATTCGGCCGCTACGGCGTCGGCGGCTTGCGCGTCGGCCTCGGCGGCTTCGGCCTGACGGGCGACATGACCGCTGAGGCCGGCGGCGTAGTCGGTGATCTTCTGCGACACCTTGCCGACGGAGCCGGCGATGTCGAAGTCCAGGGCGACCTGGCCGGCGCGGGCCAGGGCGTCGGCCCCGCGGATGTCGCCGGTCGCCAGGGCGGGAACGCCGGCTCCGACGGTCAGGTCGAGTTGGGCCAGGGACAGCTTGGACGGGTCGCGGGCGATGTCGGCGCGGATCGAGAAGCTGGAGGCGCGGGACGCCCGGGCCATGTCGCCTATCCCGAACAGGGCCGACATCGAAGGGCCGTTGGCGCCGCGCTGGGTGGTGTCCTGGACGACCGCCAGGGAGGTCCCCGACCCGGTGGGCGGGGCGAAGGCGAGTTGGCCCTCGGGGCTGAGCGAGAAGGCGCCGTAGCCGCCCACCCCGGTGGCCGGATCGTTCAGGGCGGTGAGCAGGTTGGCCATGGTCGCGCCGGCCGGAACCGTCACCTTGACGTCGGTCAGGCGCGAACCGTCGGCGGCGGCGAGGCGGAAGGTGATCTCCTGGCCGGCGGTGAAGCCGTGCGCATCGGCGGGCTTCAGCCCGGTGTCGTAGTTGGAGAAGCTGGTCGAGCGGACCAGGTCGTTCATGCCGAAGAAGGCCGAGAAGCCGCGGCCGGCCTTGCTGCTCGGCGTGGTGGCGTCATCCTGGATGGCCACGCCGTTCGTGCCGGCGCCGGCAATGGTCAGGGTCCCGTCGGTGAAGCTGGCGGCGGCGGCGGGGGTCAGGGCGGCGTTGAGCTGAGTGAGGAAGTTGGCGGGGGTGAAGGCCGTCGTGCCCGGGCCCCCGTTGACCATCATCGTGCCGGCGGTGAAGTCGATCTCCACCTTGTGCTGCACGGCGCCGGCGGGATTGAGCAGGGCCACGGTGGCCTTGCCGCTGAAGCCGGAGACGGCGGTCGGCAGATCCAGCCCGGTGTTGCGGCCGACCAGGGTTCCGGCCGGCGGCACGGCGGCGTAGGCGTTGTGGATCTTGTTGAGCTGGTCCGCCGTCTTGGCCACCAGCTCGGACAGCTGGTTGGAGACCGCGGGCATGGCCTCGTTGCGCACGTCCAGCAGGCCCTTGATCTCGCCGCTGGTGAGTCGCGCGCCCATCAGCTGGGGGTGGCCCTCGGGGCGCTGGATCCACAGCTCCCCGCTCGAACCGGTGCGCTTGTAGGAGAGGGTCGAGGCGCCGTCGCCGGCCAGGACAAAACCATCCGACGCCCGCACCGTCACCCCGCCCTGGTCGCGGGGGCTGATCTTGACGTCGATGAGCGAGGACAGCTGGTCTATCAGCTGGCTCTGCTGGTTCTGAGGCGCGGTCGCGTCGTTGGAGAGGATCTGCGCGCGGCTGATCTCGATGTTCAGGGCGTCGATCTGCTTCAGCAGCTGGTTGACCTTCTGCACCCCGCCGTCGATGCCGGCGTCGGCCTGGTCGCGCAGGGTCTGCAGCTGGTCCGAGATCGATTGGGCGTTTTCGAAGAAGGCGGCGGCCTGGTCGAGGGCGCCCGCCCGCGCGGCGCTGGAGGTCGGGGCGGCCGAAAGGGTGGAGAAGGCCGAGAACACCCGGTCGAGTGAACTGAAGAAAGAGGTGTTCTCGGACGGGTCGCCGAATAGGCCCTGGGCCTGGTCCCACATGGCGGCGGCGGCGCCGGCCTCTCCCCGGTTTGCGGAGGCCGACAGGCTGGCGGCCTGCAGGAAGCGGTCCGCGGCCAGGCGGACCTGGGTGACGCTGACTCCCGAGCCGATGCCGCCATTGACGGTGGAATGCTGGTCGACCAGCTTGCGGACGTAGCCCGGAGTGTCGACGTTGGCGATATTGTCGGAGACCGCGCGCAGGCCGGTCTGGGCGGCCTGGAGGCCGGAGACGGCCGAGCCCATGATGCCGTTGAGGCTCATGCCCTAGCCCTCCCGCCCGGCAAAGCCCGGCGCGCCCGGCAGACCCGGCCGGCCGTTTTTGCCGGGCGCGGTCGCACGGCGTTGGGGGAGTTCGTCTAACATATTGAATTTGTTGGGCATGGCGTTGGCCGGCCTTTTCCGTTCCCGCATCACCGCGCAAATTGGGCGCCAGCCTTTTGCAAGCCGGCCCAGGCCGCGGCCGGACCATGGTCGAGGCCAGGGGGAGGTCGGCAGGAATGGTCCCATCTCCCGGCGCCATTACCTCGGCAAGTCTTGGCCACCGCCGCGACGAACTCCTTAACGACCGCTCTCATTTCAGAAGCAAAAACAAGCCTCTGCATGGTTAATGCTGGTTGGCGCGCCGGTTGCTTGGGCTAACGGCGGCGCAGCACGCGCCTTGGTCCCGGCGGAAGCCTCCCCCTATCCGGAAAGCTTAACGCCTATGTCCGCCAACGCCGTCGCTGCATCGGTCGCCCCACAGCACGCCAAGCCGGCCGCCAACGCCGCCGGCCAGGCCAAGGGCGGATCCGGCGACCTGTTCGCGGTCCTGGTCGGCATGGTGGGGAACGACGAGGGGGAGCCTGACGCGTCTGCGAAGCCGGCGACCGCCAAGCCTGCCGCGGGCAGGACAGACAAGGACAAGGCCGACAAGGCGGACAAGGCTGAGCGGACGGCCGACGCCGAGACCGCCGCCGACGCCAAGGCGGGCGCCGAGATGCAGGACACGGCCGCTCCAGCCGTCGATCCGGCCGTGACCACGGCGGCGGTGATCGTCGCCGCCGCATCGCCTCCCGCCGCGCAGCCGGCGATGACGCCGACCGCCCCCACGCCGCCCGAAACCACGACCTCGGGGGCCGCGGTCCCGGCGCCGGACGCCGCCCTCGCCACCATCCCGCCGCCGCCCGTGGCCGTTGCGGCCGCCGCGCCTCAGGGACAGCCGGTCGTCGCCGACGCCGCGCCTGTCCAGGACGCCCAGCCCGATCTGTCGACCTTCGCCCAGGCCGCCGCGCCGATCGCCGATCCCGCGCCGTTCGCGGCCAACGCCGCCCCGGTCGAGGCAGCCCCTGCGACGCCGGAAACGCCCCGCATCATCGCCTCCGCGCCGGCGACGCCAGCGCCCGCCCAGCCCGCCCCCGTGGCCCCTCAAGCGACGGCGGCGGCCCCGGCCGCGCCTACGCCCACGGCGCCGGCGCCGGCGCCGGCTCCCGCCCCCGTTCCCGCCGCCGTCGCCGGTTCGGCCGTCCAGCCGGCCGAAGTC
>DAICXL010000150.1:0-3234 GCA_027312185.1 Caulobacterales bacterium
GGCGACCGTTCCCACGGCGTCGGAAGCCAGGACGGCGGCGAGGGGCGAGAGGTGTCCAGGCTGAAGGCCGTCCTTGGCGAAGGCGAGGGCCGGGGCCGCGATGTCGGCCGAGCCGGTGGAGGTGGCCATGGTGTGGGCGACCTGGACGGTGGCGACCGGGCGGCCCTTGGCGGCCTCGGCCAGCTCGAGCGGGCCGGTCCAGACGTCGCGGGCGAGCGCAAGCCGGCCGGCGACGGCGAGGGGCTCGAAGCGCTTCACGGCCGCGCCGTCGGTGATCCGGGCTGAGGCGATCTCGGCGGCGCCGGTAGGCGCGCCGCCGCCGGCGCCGCTGAGGGTGATCCGGCCCTGACCGGCGCGGATGCGCGCCTCGCCGGCGGGAGCGTCGGCCTGGAAGTCCTTCAAACCCGCGCCGAAGCGCCAGCTTCTGGGACCAAGCACCACCACCGGCTGGGCAGGGTCAGGACAAGCCTGGACCGTGACGCTAGTGAGCAGTGGCATGTCGGCCTGGCCGAAGGCCGAAAGGCTGACCGGGGCGCAGTCCTGCAAGGTGGCGGACAGGACGCCGCCTACGCGGGTGAGGCGCGCCGGGGCCGAGAGCTTCAGGTCGTGGAGGGTCGCGCCGTCGAAGGCGGCGGCGAGGCGGGTCTCGGCCTTGAGGGTCAGGCCGCCGCGGTCGAGACCGGCCTGGTAGACGGGGACCTCCAGGTCGAGCTCGGGCAACCGGGCTCCGCCCACGTGGGCGACGAGACCGCCGCGGACCTCGGACCCGACCGAGACGGCCACGGGACCCGAGCGCAGGGCCGAGACCGTGGCGCGGGCGCCGCCGGCGCCGATGAGCTGGAGCGGGCGGGTCATGGAGACGCGCAGGCCGCCCGCCTCGGTCCGGACATTGAAGGCGGGCGCGTCGAGGCGGGCGGTGCGGAAGGCGCTCGTGATGGCGGCCTCGCCGACCGGGTCCGTGCCGATGAGGGGTAGGGCGGCGGCGAAAGACCGGGCGGCGGCCGGCGACAGGGCGCCGCCGCGGCTGCGGGCCGATCCGTTGAGGAAGAGGCGGGGGTTGGGCGAGCCAAGCTCGGCGTCGCCGTCGAGGCTCAAGCTGAAGCCGCTGAAGGCCAGGTCGCCGTCCAGGAGCGGTTGGGAGAGACTGGCCGCGCGGAGGCGCGCCTGCACGGGCGTCGACAAGGTCCAGCCGGCTTCCCTCATGGCGAGCGCGGGGTCGGGTTCGGAGGGCGAAAGCGCCCAGCGGGCGGGTTTCCAGTCGAGCACGGCGCCGGAAGAGGCGAATTCGACAACACCTTCGCGCACGGCGAGGCCGGCGGCGGTCGCGCGGGGCGTGGAGAGGGCGATGTCTGGGACCATGGAGACCCTGACCCCGGCTGGGGCGACGGCGACCTGGACGCCGGACAGGCGGGCCTTCAACCGGGTCTGGCCAGAGTTCACGCCCGCTGCAGCGACCCGGGCCGCAAGGCCATTGAAGTCGGCGTCGAAGGAAATGCGGGTGTTTGTGGCGTTGCGGGCGAGATCCAGGCCGACCACCCGTCCGGCAAGGTCGATGCGGTCGGCGGACCCGGTCGGCGAGGTCCAGCGGGCCGCGGCGATCGCGCCCGTGCCGGAGCCCCTCAGGGCGAGGCTCTGGACAGGGCCGGCGGAGGTCCCGGCGAAGGCGAGGTCGAGGCGGGGGGTGACGAGGGTCTGGCCGGCGGAGCTCAGGGCGGCGGCGCGGAGCTTGGCGTCGAGGCTGAACAGGCCGTCGAACCGGAGGGACGGATCATAGGGGATTTGCGCGACGAGATCGGCGACCACGGCCTGGGCCGCGGCGTTCCCCTGAGCGATCCGAGGCAGGTCGAGGTGAGCGACGGCCATGACGGCCGGACCCTGGGCGGTGGCGCGCAGCGTCGCGCCAGCCAGTTGGGCTGTGAGGTCGCCCTGGCGCAGGGTCGCAGGACGCAGGCGGGCGGACAGGCTGGCGAAGCGGCCGGCGTTCAGGCGGGCGTCGCCATCGGCCACCAGGGCGCCCGCGGGGGTGGCGAGGCGGACCTGGCCGCGCTCGACCACGACGGTGGGGCCGGGACCCTCGCCGGGGGTGCGGCTCGCATCGTCGACAAGGCCCTGCAGTGTGCCAAGGGTCAGCTTCTTTCCGTCCCACCGCGCTTTGAGCCGGGGCTCGACCAGGCGCACCGAGCGAATGCGGGGGGCGACAAGGCCGCTCGTGAAAATGGGGATCGGCTCGAACTCGACCTCGACATGTGGAACGGTGAGGTCCGGGTCGTTCGGGTCCCCGAGCACGGCGCTGCCGACGAAGCCGTCCGGATCCAGGCGATCGACGTGGATGGTGGCGGGTATGCCGCGCTGGCGCAGGTAGGAGACGGCGAGTTGAGCGCCGATCGTCCCGCGCTGGAGGTAAAGACCGGCGAGCAGGACGGCCAATACGCCCAGGAAGATGGCCGCGGCGACAGCGACGGCCGGGAGGCGGCGCTTGCGGCGCGGGCGTTCAGCCGGTGTCGGAGACGAGTCGGAAGGCACGCAACCTCGGCAGCTCTATGCCGCCCAAACGCATGGGCGCGCGAAAGGCGCCCGAAGCGGCGCGAGACATGAGCTTAGCAGAGATGTGGGCGGGAATGGGTCTAAGCGCGATAAGCGCGCAGGAAGACGTCCGCGGCTGCGTCTGCGGCCGCCTCGATCTCGGCTTCCGTGGGGTGCGCTATCCAGCCGCGCATGCGGTTGTGGAGCGGCCCGGCTTCACAGAGGGCGATCATCTGCTGAGCGGCGAGCATGGGGTCGGCGCGGCGTAGTTCCCCGGCGTCCATCGCCTGTTCGAGCCGGCCCGCCAACCGCTGCCAAGACGGCTTTGGCCCCTCCTCATATAGAGCCGGGCCGAAGCCGCTGCGTTCGCCTTCGGCGACGCACATGCGCGTCACCGACATCACCTCCGGCCGAAGCATAAGACGGATATAATCGGGTGCGATCTTGCGGATCGCTTCCTCTACCGTCGGGGAGTCGCAGAACGCCTCGACCAAGGGTTGGGCCTGGGCCTTAACCGCCTGATGCATGACGGCGACGAACAGGGCCTCCTTGGAGGAGAAATAGTTGTAGAGGGTGCCTTTGGAGCCCCCGATGCGGACGGCGATGTCGGACATCGAGGTCGCGTCGAACCCGCGCTCGCGAAATGCCTCCGCAGCGGTCTCCACGATGGCTTGGCGACGGGCCTCGGACTTGATTCTCAACAAAGCCTCC
>DAICXL010000151.1:0-292 GCA_027312185.1 Caulobacterales bacterium
TGCGATAAGCAACATTCCGAAATACTTCCCATCGGTGAGAGGGGCCTCAGAGCGCCAAAAGTCGGGTTGGTGCGGGTCGAGAATCCCATTGAGCCCAGCGAGAAGTCGCCGCGCCCTCGATCTCCTCAAATGCTCCAACGAGTCGGTGATTGAGGCGGTCACCAAAAATCGCCGATGTCGGGCGACTGGCATCGGGAAGTTCCCCGCACGGGCAGTTACATCTTCGGCACCGCACTCAAGGGCCGTGTTCATAACCGCCGCCTGCACCGCGAAATATCGATCTGTGCCTCGC
>DAICXL010000151.1:302-3185 GCA_027312185.1 Caulobacterales bacterium
GGCCTGCTGGCTTCTAAGAGCGCGCCCCTCTAGCGCCGCCCGGTGATGGGCGGAAGCAAAGGCACCATCAATCGCCTCAGCGACATTGAGGAAGAACTGCCGGTCAAAATGCTCACGGATAACCCGGTCAAAGAAGGCCATAGAATCGTGACTTTCCTCTGTGTGGAATGGGAAAATGGATCATTTTTTTGCGCCAAGCAAGCTCTCGGCCCGATTTTTCCTGGCTCGGCGGTCCGCTATGCAAGGTTCGCCCGCAACTTGATGCGCTGGTCGCCGCCCCGAAGATTGACGACGCGAATGGCAAGCTTGCCGGGGCGAAATCGTCGCGGCTTACTCGACGGACATCCGCGCTCTGGAGTCTCGGGCCAGGCGCGAGAATGACGGGTTAGGTTAGGGTTGAGAGCGACAGGAGCCCGCCATGCCGATGAAGACCGCCAGCCAGCTCGTGGCCGAGGCCGACGCCGTGGTGACGGCGCTCAGCGCGGGCGAGGCCCTGGCGCTGATCGGCGCGCCGGGGGTGCTGTTCGTCGATCTGCGCGAGCCTGACGAGGTCGAGGCGACCCGGCTGATGCCCGGCGCCGTCCACGTGCCCCGCGGGGTGCTGGAGTGGATCGCCGATCCGGCGAACCCGCGGCATCGGGTTGAGTTCTCCGAAGCGAAACGGGTGGTGCTGTACTGCGCCGGCGGCGGACGCTCGGCCCTGGCGGCCAAGGCGCTGCAGGACATGGGCATGGATAACGTCGCCCATGTCGCGGGCGGTTTCGCGGCGATGCAGGGGGGCGGCTGAGGGGGCGAGCGGGGCTGCTGCACTGCGGTTTTGCGTGCTTCGAGACGCCCGATTGCATCGGGCTCCTCAGCATGACGAAGGTGGGTGGGCTGCAAAGCTGTTCTAGATCAATGCATAAGCCTTCGTGGGGCTGAGGGGCGCGGGGATGGCGACGCGGCTGATCGCTCCGGACCTGGCGCACCTGGGCGCCTATGCCGAGGCGCTGGAGCGCGGCTGGTCGGCGGACACCATGCGGCCGCAGGCGGCGCAGGAGGAACTGGCCAGGATCGCGGCCGATCCGGCGGCCTTTGTGGCGTCGCTGGACGACCCGGAGGCCAGGGGCGCGCCGATCACCTTGCCGGACGGGAGCCAGGTCCCTCGCCTGCCCGGCTTGCGGCGTTGGATTTGGGACGACGGCTTCTGCGGCTCCATCGGCCTGCGCTGGCAGGCGGGCACGGCCGATCTGCCGCCCTATGTGCGCGGCCACATCGGCTATGCGGTGGTTCCGTGGCGGCGGGGCGAGGGCCAGGCGACGCGGGCGCTCGGCCTGCTGCTGCCCCTGGCGCGGGCGCTGGGGCTGCCGCACGTGGAGATCACCACCCTGGCCGACAATGCGGCCTCGCAGGCGGTGGTGACGGCGAACGGCGGGCGGGAGGTCGGACGCTTCGACGATCCGCTGCACCAGGGGGCGGAGACGGTGCGGTTCCGGATCCTGCTGTAGGGGGATGGGTCTGGCGTCCCCCCGCCCCGCTCGGCTACGCCGAGTCGCCCTCCCCTCCAGGGGGAGGGGGAACGACGCCGAGTTCGGGCCAGCGGCGGGCCAGTTCGGCGAGGGTCTCGGCGGCCGTCCGGTGGTGGACGAAATGGCCGCCGGCGTCTTCCCACAGGTGGCGGTACTTCAGGGTGTCGTCGACCAGGATGTCGCCGGGATGGCAGTGCTCGCGCTTGAGCGCGGCGCGGGTGGTGATGACGGGGGTTCCGGGGAAGTGCAGATGGGCCCAGCGGCGCTTCTGGTCCTCGGCCCAGCCGCCGCGGGGCACGCCGGTCAGGATGGTGGGGCTGAGGTGGCGCACGCCGTCGAACAGCTGCCGCGCGTCCGGCAGGGACGGCAGGGTTCCGTAGAAGTCGTCGGCGCGGGCCAGGGCGTGCCAGAAGCGATAGAGGCCGCGGCGGTCCTGGTAGTGGCGCGGGTGCATGCCGAGGACGGCGATGGCGCCCGCGTCGAAGTCGGCCAGCACCCCGTCGCAGTCGAGATAGAGCCGCATCGTCGTCAGGCGGGGCCGGCGCCCGCCCCTGCCCCCGCGAGGGCGGCCCGCACGTGCTCGAGGAAGGTCTCGCCGACCAGGGGCTTGGTCAGGACCGAGACGGCGCCGACCGCCGTCGCGGCGCGAAGGATCAGCTCCGGGTCCATCGCCGACATGCCGGCCGAGATGGCCACGACGGGAATGGCGGGATAGTCGCGCTTCAGGGCCTGGAGCAGTTCGATGCCGTCCAGGTTGGGCATGACCATGTCGGTGACGATGAGGTCGAAGGGCGCCGCGGCGACCGCCTTCAGCGCCTGGACCCCGTCCTCGACAAGCGCGACCTCATAGCCGGCCTGGGTCAGGTGCTCGCTGGCGATCTCCCGCAGGATGGGGTCGTCGTCGGCGACCAGGATTCGGCGGCGCATCTGCTCCCCAACCTCAGCGGGCGGCTTGGCGCGCCCGTGATAGCATAATGGCCAAGTCCGGCTATTCGATCCCAGGGCCCAGCCGGCCGGCGTGGCGCAGGCGGGCCTGGACCTCCTGGATGAAGGCGGCCTCCTTGGGATCGACCCGGCCATCGGCCTCCACCACCCGGCGCAGCGAGCGCAGCAGGGCGTGCGGGTCACCCTCGCCCAGGCGCATCCTGTTGAGGGCCCGTTCGAAGGCCCGTTCGTCGGGGACCCACAGGCGGATGAAGCGGCGCACCTCGGCCTCGTCCAGCACGTCGGCGGTGTTGGTCACCACGTGCCGGACGATGTGGTCCATCTCGCGCTCGGAGAAGTCGCGGTCCGCGCAGGCGAGGCAGAAGAGGATGACGATCTCGTCCCGGTGGGCGTGGATGGCCCGGCACTCCGGGCTGAGCAGGGCGAAATC
>DAICXL010000152.1:0-3145 GCA_027312185.1 Caulobacterales bacterium
GACGATGGCGACTTTGAGGGCCATTCAGATCTCGAAGGTTCGGGGAATTGTGCGGCCGGCTTTATGGCGGCTTTGGCCCCCGACTACAACGTAAGCCGCGCTTGCGCCGGGCGCGCCGTCGTCCGATATCGTAAGGCCTGACGAGCAGGAGCAGACGCCATGACCGTTCGGCCGGTGATGAAGGTGACCCGCGGGCAGCCCACGTCCGACGGCGCCGGGGTGAAGATGACCCGGGTCCTGAGAACCCGGGCGACTACATCGGCGGCTTCCCCGAGCACCCGCACCGCGGCTTCGACACCGTGACCTATATGCTCGAAGGCAAGATGCGCCACGGGGACAACACCGGGCGCGAGGGGATCATCCAGACCGGCGGCATCCAGTGGATGCGGGCCGGCCGCGGCATCGTTCACTCCGAAATGCCCGAGCAGACCGAAGGGCGCATGCGCGGCTTCCAGCTGTGGGTGAACCTGCCCGGCAAGATGAAGATGACCGACCCGGACTACCAGGAGTTCGATGCGGAGTTCATCCCGGTCGAAACCCGCGACGGCGGGGTGCAGGTCAAGGTGGTCGCCGGTGCGACCGAGCCCGGCACGGCCGGCCCGGTCGGCGGCGGTCCGGTCGACGCCCTGTTCTTCGACATCGTCATGCCGGCCGGGTCGCGGTTCGAGGAGCCGGTGTCCGGCGCCCGCAACACCATGCTGGTGGTCTACGAGGGGGCGGTGAACGTCTCCGGGCGCACCATCGAGGCCCTGGGCGCCGCCTTCATGGGCGAGGGCGACGAGATCGTGGTCGAGGCGGCCAGCGACGCGCGCCTGCTGCTGATCGCCGGCAAGCCCCTGAACGAGCCGGTGGCCTGGGGCGGCCCCTTCGTGATGAACACCCGCGAAGAGGTCATGCAGGCCTACGACGACTTCCGGCAGGGCCGGTTCTAAGCGATCGGCGGGGCGATCTCGTCGTAGCCGCGGTTCAGGAACTGGATCAGGCACAGGCCGTGGCCGAACGGGTCGGCCAGCATGGCGATCTTGCCCCAGACGGCCGCCTCCACCGCATGCTCCACCACGGCCCCGGCGGCGACCGCGCGGGCCAGGGCCGCGTCTATGTCCTCGACCACCACGTCGAGGTGGACGGGGGTCCAGTGGCGGCCATAGTCGCGCGGCTGTGACCCGGCGCCGATCGTGCCGGCGTCCTTCTTCAGCAGGAACAGGGCGGCGGGCCAGCCGGCCAGCTCCACCCCATCCCGACCGAACCTGCGCCGCACCGTCAGGCCGAACGCCTGGGTGTAGAAGGCCACGCCCCGCTTGATGTCCGGGACGTCGACATTGATCAGGACGCTCAAGCTCAGCCCCTAGCCGCCAGATCGCGCCAGGCGCGGGCTTCCTTGCGGAACGGGCCGATGGTGCGCGCGGCCCGGCGGTCGATCTCGGCCAGCAGCTCGTCGGCCTCGCCCCTGCGTCCGATGGCGCGCAGGAAGGCGGCGTGGCGGGCGATGGCCTCCAGGCCCGGATTCCGCTGGGCGGCGAGACGGTAGGCCCGGTCGGCCTCGTCGACCCTCTGCAGGCCCTGATAGGCGCGGGCGAAGGCCAGGGTGACCGGCGCGGTCGCCTCGCCGTCGCGCTCTATGGCTTCCAGCAAGGGCAGGGCTTCCCCCGGTCGGCCGAGCTCGATCAGCGCCTTGGCGCGGCCGAGGCGCAGGGCAGGGTCCTCGGCGTGCACCCCCTGCGAGGCTTCGCGATAGAGGGCTTCGGCCTCGTCGTGGCGGCCGAGTTCGCCGGCCGCGGCGGCCAGGCGCATGCGGTTGTGCACCGTCGGGCTGTCCTCCACCGCCGCCTTGGCCTCCCGGTAGTCGCGGTGCGGGTCCAGGGCCTGCCGGGCGCCCTTGGCGGCCTTGCGGGCGGTCCCGCCCCGGAAGAAGCCGGGGACGACGATGATGGCGAGGTAGGCCAGGCCGCCGAGCGGCGCCGCCATGATGATGATCCACAGCCAGAAGGTGTCCTGGCCGGTCCTGACGACATGGGCGGCCATGACGATGGTGAAGCCGAGGGCGAGGAGCAGCAGGGGGAGGGGAAGGCCGAACATGGGTCAGATATAGGCGGCCTTGGCGCGGGCGCTAAAGCTCTTCGCGCGCCGTCTTGCGCGGATCCATCTTCTCCGCCGGCGCCAGGCGCATCACCTCGGCCTGGTAGCGCTCGTCCTCGCCGGCGGCGAGCATGGGCGCGGCCTCGGCGCAGGCCTCGCACAGGGCCTTCACCCACGGCCACTCGACCTTGTGGAAGTCGGACAGCACATGGCCGAGGACCCGGTCCTTGTGGCCGGGGTGGCCGATGCCCATCCGGGCCCGGCGGAAGTCCGGCCCGATCTGGGCCCCGATGGAGCGCAGGCCGTTGTGGCCGGCCACGCCGCCGCCCAGCTTCATGCGGAAGCGCCCCGGGGCCATGTCGAGCTCGTCGTGGAAGACGACCAGTTCCTCGGGCTTGAGCTTGAAGAACTTCAGCGCCTCTCCCACCGAGCGGCCGCTCTCGTTCATGAAGGTCTGCGGTTTGAGCAGCAGGATCTTCTGGTCGCCGACGGCGCCCTCGCAGGCCAGGCCCTGGAAGCGCGACCGCCAGGGGCCGAAGCTCCACCGGCGCGCGATCTCGTCCACGGCGAAGAAGCCGATGTTGTGGCGGTTCTTTTCGTATTTGGCGCCCGGATTGCCGAGCCCGGCCAGGATGAGCATTGGCGCTCCATACTGTCGTCCCGGAAAGCGCGTCAGCGCTTATCCGGGACCCAGGGGCCGGTGCAGAACCCCTCGTCCCGGCGCGAATACCGGGATGACAGGGGGAGGGGAGGCGCTTAGGCCTCGGGGGTTTCCGCCGCGGCGGCTTCGGACGCGGAGGCCGAGGAGCCGGTGACGGTGGCGAGCACGAAGTCGCGGTCGATGACCGGCTTCACGCCCTTGGCCATCGGGACCTGGCTGATGCGGACCGAGTCGCCGATCTCGAGGCCGGCCAGATCGACGATCAGCTCTTCGGGGATCTCGTCGGCCGGGGCCCACAGCTCGACTTCGTGACGGGCGACGTTGAGGGCGCCGCCGCGCTTCAGCCCCGGCGAGGTCTCGTGGTGCTTGAAGTGGACCGGCACGTTGATCTTGACCAGCTGGTGCTCT
>DAICXL010000153.1:0-2622 GCA_027312185.1 Caulobacterales bacterium
AGCAGGAAGGCGCCGAGGTGCACCGACAGGGCGCCGTAGAAGATGGCGCTGGACGGGGTGGGTCCCTCCATGGCCCGCGGCAGCCAGCCCGAGAACGGGACCAGGGCCGACTTGCCGGCGGCGGCGATGACGAACAGCACGCCCATCAAGGCGAGGTGGGGCGCGGCGACGACGGCGTCCTGGTGCGGCCAGCCGCCGGGGCCGACGAGGCGGTCGAAGTCCCCTCCCCCCTGCAGTTCGTGGAACAGCACCGCGGCCAGCATCAGGGCCGCGTCGCACACCCGGTAGACGATCCACACCCGCAGGCCGTTGCGCGGCGGGGCTGGGCGCTCCTGGAAGAAGGCGATCAGCAGCACCGACGACAGGCCGACCATCTCCCAGCCCACGAACAGGGTCTCGACCGTGTCGGACATGGCCGCCACGACCATGCCGAGCAGGAAGACGGCGAACAGGACGAAGAAGCGGTTGTAGCCCCGCTCGCGGTGCAGGTAGCGGGTGGCGAAGGCGCCGATCGTGGCGCACAGCACCAGGGTCAGCACCACATAGGCCAGTGACAGCAGGTCGAGGATGAAGCCGAACTTGAGGTGGAAGGACGGGGTGATGATCCAGTCGCCCAGCTCGACCGGATGCTGGCCGGTCCCCGTGGCCAGCATCAGCACGGCGGCGGCCATGGCCGCCAGCAGGCTGACGCCGATCGTCGCCTTGACGACGACCGAGATGGCGTCCTCCGACATCTGGCGGTCGACCAGGAAGGCGCCCAGGAACAGGGCCAGCAGGAGGGACGGCCCGGCGACGATCAGCAGTCCGAGGGCGGAGAGAATGGTTTCGGTTGTCATGAGGGCGCCCCGCGCCGCGCCGCGCCAGGCGTGATTTCAGCGAACTGCAGGTAGTCGCGCCATCCGGTGTACCAGGCCTGAGAGCTTGGCGCGGTGGGCAGGGGCTCGGGCGCGGAGACATGGGCCTCGAAACCGCCGTCGCGGTACACGCTGAGCGCCCCGGTCTCGGGGTTCATGGCCGCCAGCTGGATCCACCGTTTCTCCAGCATGTTCCGGAAGAAGGCGTCCCTGGCCAGGATGGCCGCGATGGCCTCTTCGCTCCGCTCCAGGATGAACAGCAGCCGCATCGGCTCGTGGATCTCGACCATCTGCCAGGGCAGGCCGGTGCGCAGGTCGCTCATGGCGCCGTCCATCACCCCGATCAGGCCGGTGATGTTGTGCGGCAGCTTCGAGCCCGAGCCCCAACCGGGCGAGTCCACGTTGGAGAAGTAGTATTCGAGGTTGATGCCGGAGCAGACCGGCACCGCCGCGCCGAGGATGCGGCCGAGGATGGTCGAGGCCTCATCGTCCTGCGTCGGGTCATAGGAGATGAGGAAGGCGCGCCGGTCGAGGAACATGCCGCGGGTCTTGTCCCGGCGGCCGACGATGCAGACGGCGTTGGTGGCGTGGCCCCATTCGGGGCGGACCTGCGAGAGGTCCTGCACCCGGCCCTCCATGTGGCGCTTCGCGCCCGGCGCGTTGAGGCTGAGCGGCGCGGAGCTGAAGCGGCGGGCGCGCTCGTGGGCGTTGCGGACCCCGGCCTCGTGCAGCAGGGCCGCATAGGCCTCGAACTCGGCCCGATGGCTCTCCGGGCACAGGTCGGTGTCGGACAGGGTGATGTCGTCGTTGGCCGTGTTGTGCATGCCGCCGACGAACACCGTGTCGTCCGGGATGATGAGGCCGCGGCCCTCAAGCGCGGCCCGCACCTTAGGATCGTTGAGCATCTGGGCCAGGGCGCGGGCGTTGGCCCCCCCGGCCCGCCGCCGCAGGCGCCGCAGTCGTGGGCGGACTCGTGCGGGTTGTTCATGCTGGTCGAGCCGTGGCCCAGGATGAACACCATGCGCGCGACGTTGGTCGTCAGGCCGATGTCGCGCAGCTGCCGTTCGCAGATGGCGATCATCTCCTCGGGCAGGTAGCCGTGGCCTTCGGCGTCGGGGCCGGACTCGGGGCGGGTCCGCTCGACCACCAGGCGGGTGGCCGGCGGCGGGGCCACGAAGCCGCCGAGATAGTGCTCGAAACGGGAGGTCAGGCGGGGAAACACCACCCGCGCCACCAGGGGAACGGTGGCCAGCAGGCCCAGGGTGGTGGAGAGCAGCGCGCCGCCGCCCATCCGCCGGCTGCCGCCGTGATAGCTCTGCAAGGCCATGCCGATGCGGCGGCGCAGGCCCGCCCGGCGCTTGGCGCTCTCTTCCAGCGCAGGGTCGACCCGCTCGGAGATCCAGTGCTTGGGCCGCACCACCACCGGGCACAGGGGCGCGAAGTCGGCGTGGGCCGCGCCCCGATAATACATGGCGACGCCGAAGAAGCCGGCGGCGGCGAAGGTGCGCGCGTCGGGCGCTACCTCCTCCACGTGCCGGCGGATGGATTCCTCGCGCTCATCGAGACAGAACACCGCCTGGAACGGCGGCCGCTCGGCCTGCGGGGCGGCCGCCGCCGCGCCGGCCTTGGCCGTCTCCAGGTGCGAGGCCAGGGCGTCCAGCATCTGCACCCTGAAGCGGTGCTCGTAGGCGAGGTGGAACACCCGGCGCCGGTCGAGCTGGTCGAAGCGCTCGATCTTCTGGACCAGGAAGTCCCATTGCTCCGGCGT
>DAICXL010000153.1:2632-3112 GCA_027312185.1 Caulobacterales bacterium
GTCAGGTGGAACAGCTTCTCCGGAGTCCAGCCCAGGACCTGGGCCAGCTGGAACAGCAGATAGGCCCGGCGCCACTCGCTATCGCCCGGCGCCTCCGGGCGGCGGGCTTCGAGATAGGCGCGAAGGCCGGCGAGGTCCTCCTCATAACCCAGGGCGTCGGCCGCGGCGGCGCGCAGGGCGAGCCGCTCCAGGATCAGCCGCACGGCGACGAAGTCGATCAGGCTGCCTTCGGGAATGGCGTGGTGGACCCGGTCGGGCCGGTTCTCCACGTGCCACACCATGCCGCCCCAGCCGCGCAGGGCCAGGAGGGTGGCGGAGAGATAGGCCTCGTGCTCTTCGGGCGGAACACCGAGATCGGCCAGCGAGCGCTGGATGCTGGCCAGGGCGCCGACCTTGTCGGCGCGCAGGCTGCGGATCTCCTTGGCCAGGCCCCTGCCCCACCACACCGAGGCGCCGCCGCCGTGGGCGAACAGGGTGCAG
>DAICXL010000154.1:0-676 GCA_027312185.1 Caulobacterales bacterium
GGGCGTGTCAGGACGAGCTGCGAGCGTGACGCTCGGCGGTCCCCTCCGAACTGCCCCCTCATCCGTCGGCTGCGCCGCCACCTTCTCCCCGAGGGGAGAAGGGAACCAAATCTTTCGCCGCAATTTGGTTATTGTGAAGACAAGATCGGGGCATAATCCACAATTTCGGCGAATCTGACAGTGTGTCTGCGCGACCTATAATCAACATCTCGAATTATGTGACAAGGCGTTGAGTGGACGCGAAAATTTTGCTCTGAACAGCTTGTGGGTATCTATGGATGGTGGCCCGTCCAGCCAAAATCATGGCGTGTTGACTTGCAACCTTTAACTTCGCCGCCCATTTCGTTGATCCCAAGGGCAAGAGGATCAGCCAGCATGTCTTCCACCCCCTACCAAGCCAATCTGACGTCGGCCTTCGACGACACCTACACCCCCTCCACCCGCGCCGATGGCGGCGCCATCGACGGTTCGGAAATCTATCGCCGCATGCAGCGGCCCTCGAAGAAGCCGGCGTGGATCGCCCCCGTGGCCGGGGTCGTGATCATCGCGGCCGGCGCGGCCGTGTTCCTGATCCAGCCGGAGGAGACCGACCCGGTCGTGCCCGATGTGGCGAGCACCAGTTCGACCACGACCACCCGCACTGCGGCCTTGACCCCCGCCCCGGCGCCCCTGGCGC
>DAICXL010000154.1:686-2663 GCA_027312185.1 Caulobacterales bacterium
GACCTCGGCTCCGGCCCCGATCCGGACGGCCCGCGCCGCCCCGGCCCCGCGCCAGGCGGCTCCGGCCACCGCTGACCGGGCGGCCGAACCGGAGGCTCTGACCTCCGCCCCGGCCTCGCCCGAGCCCATGCCGGCTCCGGCCCAGGCGGCTCCGACCCAGCCGGCTCAGGTCCCGGCGGCTCCGGCTCCGATGCCGGCGGCCCCCGCGCCGACGGTGACCGCTCCGGCCGCCGAGGCGGCCCCGGCTGAGGCGGCTCCGGCCGTGGAAGCCCCGACCACGGCGCCCGCGGCCCCGACCACGGCTCCGGCCGAGTCCGCCGTCCAGGCTCCGGTCTCCGCCCCGGCGCTCGCCGCGCCGGCGGAAGCCCCGGCCACGACGGCCGAGGCGCCGGCCGCCCAGTAGGTTTTGCATCAGTAGCGTTGAGTGAGCGAGGAGGGGGCGGTTCCGCGAGGAGTCGCCCCTTTCCTTATGGACCTAGACCAGGCCCCGCTGGGCCGCCGCCAGGGCGGCCTCGGCGCGCGAGGAGATGCGCAGCTTGCGGTAGATCAACTTCACATAGGTGGCGACGGTCTGTTCGGTCAGGCCGAGGCGGTTGGCGGCCTCTGCCACCCGCGATCCCCGCCCAAGCAGGGCCAGGACCTCGGCCTCCCGGGCGGTCAGGGCGATCATCTCCGGTCCCGGCGCGGGGGGCTGGACAAGCTTCGGCTGCGGCTCAGGCGGCCGCTGGCGGAAATGCTCGACGATGCGCCGGGCCACCGAGGGCGACAGGGGCGGCTCGCCGTCGTCGATGCGGCGCAGGCGCTGCACCAGGGCGCGGGTGTCGTCGTGCTTGAGCAGATAGCCCTGGGCGCCGGCGGCTATGGCCTCGAACAGGTGCTCGTCGTCGTCGTGGACGGTGGCGACCACGGGCAGGACATGGGGCATGTGCTCGGCCAGGCGCCCGATCAACTCCACCCCGGAGCCGTCCGGCAGGCCGAGGTCGATCAGGGCCAGATGCAGCCGCTGCAGCTGGGCGGGCGGCGCGTCGGCCAGCACCTTGGCGGCCTCGGCCAAGCTATCCACCGCCAGGACTTGCTCGCCGGGAAAAGCCGTCTCCAGGGCCTCGACCAGCCAGGCGCGCGCGTCGGCGTGATCCTCGACCACCAGGGCCCAGCGATCGTGGGCGATCGGCCCGGGGATCATGGGCGCGCCGCCAGCGGGATATCGAGCACCACGCAGGCGCCGGCCGGGGCCGCGGGGAAGGCGATCTCGCCGCCGATCTCAGCCAGCCGGCTGGCCATGTTCTTCAAGCCGTGTCCCCCAATGCCGTCTCCACGGGCGCCCAGCGCCGTCCCGGCCAGGCCCCGTCCGTCGTCCACAGCGGTTATACGGATCGAATCGGCCGAGGGTTGCACATCCACCCGCAGCCTCTGCGCGCCGGCGTGGCGTATCACGTTGGTGACCACCTCGCGCACCGCCGAGGTGAGGTTCTTGTGCACTGGATAGTCCACCGCCACCTCGTCCACCTCCACGAGGGGCCAGTCGAGGATGAGGCCGGCGGTCTCCAGCCGCTCGGCGGTCTCGTGGCGCAGGTCGGCCAGGACGTCGGCCAGGGGCCGCCGCTCGCCGGCCAGGCCCCCGACCACCAGCCGCACCTCGGTGATGGCCTGGCGCAGGGTCTGGCGGGTCTCGCGCAGGTCGGGCTGGTGCAGGCCGGAGAGCAGCCGCGCCCCGACGTCGTCGTGCAGGTCGCGGGCGATGCGCCGCCGCTCTTCGGTGACGCCGCGGTCGTAGGCGGTTCGGCTGGCCTCGGCCTGGGCCACGAGGCCGAGCGCCTGGCGGGCGGTGGCCAGGTCGCGCGGGCCGAACAGACCCTTGCCGCCCCATGGATAGCGCAGGCGCAAGGGGGGCGAGCCCACGGCGGCGGGCAGGAGCAGGGACAGGCCTTCCTCGTCGAGGACAGGTTCGGCGGGGCCGTCCGGCGCGGGCTCCAGGCT
>DAICXL010000154.1:2673-3062 GCA_027312185.1 Caulobacterales bacterium
GCCAACGCCGGGTTCGGGCGCCGGCGTCGGCGGCCAGGGCCGTCTCCATGGCCGCCTTGAACAGCTCGCCCTCGGGCAAGGCCCGGCGCAGGGTCACGCGTCGCCAGGCGAAGTCGCGCAGGGGCAGGTAGGCGAAGCCCACGGCCAGCAGAGCCAGGCCCAGGGAGGCGGCCGGGGCGAGGCCCACGGCCAGCACCAGGGCGGCGTCCACCGCCAGCAGGGCGACGGCGCCGGCGGTGTAGAAGGTGATGCGGAACGCCCACTCGTCGAGCTGGAACAGGCGGTAGCGGCGCAGGCCGAGGGCCAGGCCGACGTAGATCAGCAGGAAGAAGCCGAGGCCGACGCCCTGGGGCATGGCGGGGGCGCCGACGATCAGGAGCGGCGTGGCG
>DAICXL010000155.1:0-3029 GCA_027312185.1 Caulobacterales bacterium
CTGGACCGTTCGCCCGCCCTGCCCTCGCACCTGCCCCTCGCTCAGGGTGTAGGCCTCGGAGCCTGACGACAGCGCCTCCCCGAACTTGCCGGGAGCCAGGCTCATGGCCAGCCTCTGCTCAGGCGACAGGTTCGCCTGGTCGGCGTAGGCCGCGCGGTCGGCCGCCACCTGCGCCGCTTGCTGCTGCGCCGCCTGCCGCGCCCGGTAGTCGTCCTTCACGCCCGAGACCGCGCCGCCGAGCAGCACCTCGTCGAGGATGCGCCAGAACGAGGGTCGATCAGGGCCGGCGCGGAACTTCGCGGTCCGGACGCCAGGCCCCGTCCGGGGCCGCCGCGCATCGCGCCCCCCATCGCCATCGTGTGGCTCTGCGGCGCGCCCGCCATGAGCATCAGCTGCGCGAGGTCCGGATCCGGCGCGCCGCCGCCGCCGAGCGACGACGAGAACCGCGAGAAAAGTCCGCCTGCCATATGCTTCCCCTATTTCGGGCTGAACGACGCCGAGGCCGAGAACCCGGACTGTTTGCCGGTCCCCTTCATCGACGACGTCGCGTTTTCGGTCTGCGTCCCGGTCTCCGAGCCGCTCTCGCCGGTGACCAGGTTGAACGGCAGGCTGCTCCAGTTCTGGTTCAGCCAGCCGGCCAGATCGAGCGGCGCCTGGGCCTGGGCCTGGTTCAGCCCCTGCTGCGTCGCGCCCGCGCCCGTCACAGCGTCGTAGCCGGCCAGGCCGAGGTTCTGCAGGCCCTGCCCGGCGTTGAGGTTCAGCCCCGCGCCCTGCAGCCCGGCCGACTGGTTGGCCAGGCCAGCCTGCAGCCCCGCCGACTGGTTCGACTGCTGCGCCGCCAGGTCGCGCGAGGCGTTGGCCTGGGCGTTGTCCAGGCCCATCCCGGCCAGGCTCAGGGCCGCCTGGGCCTGGCGGTTCTGGGCGTTCTCATAGGCGCCCCCGTAGAGCAGGTTTCCGCTGTCCATGGACGATTGGGCCAGGTCGCGGGCGTTACGCCCCAGCTGCGTGCCGAAGTCGCCGATCGCCACCCCCTCGGCGAGCCCCTGGCGCGTGCCGCCGTAGCCGCCGGCCAGGTTCGCGCCGCTGCGCACCGACGGCAGCACCGAGCGGGTCAGGGTATTGGCCGCCGAGCCCAGGGCGTCGTTGTAGCCCTGCAGGCCTTGGTTGATGTTGGCCTGGTTCATGGCCGCCAGGTACGGGTTGTCCGGATTGCCACTGAGCGCCGAAGCCAGGCCCTGGGTCGGGTCGGCCGCCCCCAGGCTCCCGAAGGCCTGCGTCGGGTCGACCGCCTGCCCGGCGACCTGCCCCGCCGTCACCTGCTGCGGCTGGTAACCCGCCGCCCCGCGTATCGCCACCCCTGCCGCGTCCAAGTTCCCCGCGCTCTGCCCGCCCATAAAATTGGCCAGCGAGAACTGGTCCTGCTGCAGGGCGCTGGGCCCGGCGACGAAGCTCGCCGCATCCCGGCCGCCCAGGCCCTGCAGCATCTCCGACAGCCCCTGCAGGCCCTGCGTCGCCCAGTCGGGCGCCGTCGCCTGCCTGTCGAAGGACGATGCGGAATTGGTGGTCGCGTTCGAGGTGGTGTCCTGGGTGGACTTCTCTTTTTTCGAGCTGAACCCGAGGCCGAGGCTGAGCCCCATAGGACCCTCCTTTTGAGTGTCGGTGGTGGAGCGGCGCGGCGCCGCTGAGGAGCGGGCCTAGCCCAGCTTGTTCCAGGCCGCCGCGTAGTAGGCGTAGACCCCCGCCCCGGCGCCGGGGTCCCAGTCGGTTCCGTCGGCGAGGCGGATGTCGCCCTCGCGGGGCCGGAGCGGCGCCACGTGCACCGGATCGAGGTGGCCGGCGGCCAGCAGCTGCAGGGCCCGCGCGATCGACCGCAGTTCGGTCTGCAGGAAGAGGCCCAGCGCCTTGGGGTCCGAAGGCGGCGTTCCCGGCGAATAGCTCGCCGTGGCGATCGAGCCCGCCATCACCAGGCGCCCGCGAGCTCGACGTCGACGTCGTAGCTGTCCAGGCGCCACTGATAGGCCGACCCGCTCTCGAACCGGATGGCCGGATAGCGCGCCGTCACCAGGCAGTCGCAGGCCTGGTCCTGGCCGATCGTGAAGGCCATCGCCTCGCCGTACACCGGGTCCGAATACGGATCGTCCGCCCCGCCGACGCGCACCATCACCGTCTCACCGGCGGCGCCCTGGATCCGCGGGCGCACCCCGCGGATCAGCTTCAGCTGCTCCGGCGGCCCCAGCGGCAGGGCCCGGCGCTCGAGGTAGGCGGCGGGAATCGCCCCGTCGAAGGTGGTCGAGCTGTCCAGCAGCTGCAGCTTGGTGTCGGCGCAGGCCATGAGGATCCGCGCCGTGTCCGGCGTGAACTCCGAGGCGTTCCAGGCGGTGATGTCCGACGCCCAGGGCGCCGCGTCGCTGTTCCAGGGCTGGGCCAAGCCGCTCTCGACCGGCCCGAAGTTGGCGTGGTTCAGGCCCGGGATCTCGCGGAACGCCACCGTGCGGTCCTTGTAGTTCCACACCATGGCCAGGTTCGGCGTCGTCGCCCCGGCTTCCGGAAAGCAGACGTAGACCTCGTTCAGGAACGGATTCTTGAACACGAAGCACCGGCCCATCGCCTGGGCGTCGATCATCTGGAACAGCGCCCGGCGCGTCACCTTGTCGAGCACGCTCGAGGCCGACTGGCCGTCATGGACGATGCAGTCCGACCCGGTCAGCACGAAGTGGAACCCGTCGAGCTCGACGATGAGCACCTTGGCGAAGGCCATCACATAGGGCCCGCCGGTGTAGTCCATCCGCCAGCAGGACGATTCCTTGTAGATCATCAGGCTGTCGCGCAGCTGCAGCCCGTCGACGATCGCGTCGTAGCCCTCGGCCAGGTCCACCTCGCCGGCGTCCAGCGTGGGGTCCGTCTCGTCCCAGCTGATCGGCACGGCGCCCGGATCGGCCGGGTGGCTCCACTTGACCATGTACGGGTACGCCGCGCCGCCCTTGGTCAGGTTCAGCGCCACCAGGTGGTTCTTGTAGGCCCGCAGCGAC
>DAICXL010000156.1:0-3017 GCA_027312185.1 Caulobacterales bacterium
GGTCGCGTTGGCGCGGACGTCGTCCACCGACTTGACCACCCGGACGCCGCCCTTGGCGTCGGCGCCGAGGCCTTCGAAGCGGCCCTTGCCGCGGCCGCCGGCGTGGATCTGGGATTTGACGACGAAGACGGGGCCGCCGAGGTTCTGGGCGGCCTGGACCGCTTCTTCGACCGAAAAGGCGGGGAAGCCGCGCGGAACGGCGACGCCGTACTCTTTGAGGACGGCCTTGGCTTGGTGTTCGTGAATGTTCATCGGGTCGGGGGTCTCGAGGGACGGAGCCGAATTTCTCGCAGGCAGTCCGCCCTTGGGGGGCGACGCCGACGGCGGGGGTTATAGAGAGACCCCCGCGCCTGTGCAACCCGCCGAAGGTCTGTAGTTCTGAACAGTGTAAGAATAGGCTGGAAAACGGTGAAAATTCCGTCACTTTGCCCTGGGTATGAATTTATCATACCTTAGTCGCGAACGAGTCTCAGCCATGGCCGCCACCGACAAGCGCACGATCAGCCTGCCCCGCGAACTCGCCGTCTATATCGACGATCTGGTGGCGTCGGGGGCCTACGCCTCGGCCAGCGAGGTCGTCCGCGCAGGGCTCCGGGCGCTTCAGGAGCGGGACGGGGCCATGGAGCGCTGGCTGCGCGACGAGGTCGTACCGGTGGCGGCGACCATGCAGGTCGACCCCAGCCGCGCCATTCCGGCCGAGGACGTTTTCGACGCCCTGCGCGCGGCGGGGACCATGCATGGATCATAGAGTGGTCTTCGCCCCAGAGGCCCGCGACGACCTCATCCGCATCGCCGCCCGCAGCCCGCTGCGCGAGCTCGTCCGTATAGAGACATGGTGCGCCGACCTGGCCGACGAGCCGGAGCGGGGCCTGCGCCGCGACGACCTGTTCCCCGGCCTGCGCATCCTCGGCCTTGAGGGCCGGGCCGCCATCGCCTTCCACATCGGCCTCGACACCGTGACCATCGACCGGATCGTGTTGGCCGCCCGATGAGGCGCGGGTGGGCTTACACTTCTGTAAGGAGAGGTTCCCACCTCGGTTGCGACTGCGAAACTTGCGTGCTATGGCCTGCCCCGGCTCCGGGCGGGATGGCTGAACGCGGCCGTTTCCGCGCGTAGTTTTCCCAGCGCTTTCAAGCCTCTAGCCGTCGGACCCCACAAAGGCCCGAGCCCAGGCGGCGACGTACAACCGGACGGTTCTTACCTTGGCTGACGATTCAAGAAACGCGGACGTGGGCGCGCGCTACGCGCAGGCCCTGTTCGAACTGGCTGAACAGGGCGCGGCCCTGGCTACGGTCGAGGCGGACCTCAAGGGGCTGAAGGCCCTGCGCGAGGAGAGCGCGGACCTGCGCCGCCTGCTCGCCTCCCCCGGCTTCACCGCCGAGGACAAGGGCAAGGGCCTGGCGGCGATCGCCGACGCGGCCGGCGTCCATCCCCTGACCAAGAAGTTCCTCGGCCTGCTGGCCGCCAACGCCCGCGCCTCGGCCCTGCCGGCGGTGATCGCGGCGTTCGAGCAGCTGGCCGCCAAGCACCGCGGGGCGGTGGCCGCCGAGGTGACCTCGGCCCTGCCGCTCTCCAAGACCCAGCTGACCAAGATCGCCAAGGCGCTGAACCAGGCCCTCGGCAAGGACCCGGAGCTCACCGCCCGGGTCGACCCGTCCATCCTGGGCGGGCTCAAGGTTCGCGTCGGCTCCCGCCTGTTCGACGCCTCGCTCAAGTCGAGGCTCGATTCCCTCAAGTTCGCCCTAAAACGCGCCTAGACCGAGAGAGCGTAAGACCATGGACATCCGCGCCGCCGAAATCTCGGCCATCCTCAAGTCCCAGATCGAAGGGTTCGGCGAGCAAGCCGACGTCTCCGACGTGGGCCAGGTTCTCTCGGTGGGCGACGGCATCGCCCGCGTCTACGGCCTCGACCAGGTCCAGTCCGGCGAAATGGTCGAGTTCCCGAAGGCGGGCGTGAAGGGCATGGCCCTGAACCTCGAGCGCGACAACGTCGGCGTCGTGATCTTCGGCTCCGACAGCCAGATCTCCGAAGGCGACGAGTGCCGTCGCCTCAGCGAGATCGTGGACGTGCCGGTGGGCAAGGGCCTGCTGGGCCGCGTCGTCAATCCGCTGGGCGAGCCGATCGACGGCAAGGGCCCGCTGACCAATGTGGCCGAGCGCCGCCGGGTCGACGTGAAGGCCCCGGGCATCATCCCGCGCAAGTCGGTGCACGAGCCCGTGCAGACCGGACTGAAGGCCATCGACACCCTGATCCCGATCGGCCGCGGCCAGCGCGAACTGATCATCGGCGACCGCCAGACCGGCAAGACCGCCGTGGCCATCGACGCCATCCTGAACCAGAAGGCGATCAACGCCGGCACGGACGAGAGCGCCAAGCTCTATTGCATCTACGTCGCCATCGGCCAGAAGCGCTCGACCGTGGCCCAGATCGTCCGCACCCTCGAGGAGCGCGGCGCCCTGGACTACACCATCGTCGTCTCGGCCACCGCGTCGGAGCCGGCCCCGCTGCAGTTCCTGGCCCCGTTCTCGGGCTGCGCCATGGGCGAGTGGTTCCGCGACAACGGCATGCACGCCCTGATCATCTATGACGACCTCAGCAAGCAGGCCGTGGCCTACCGCCAGATGTCCCTGCTGCTGCGCCGTCCGCCGGGCCGCGAAGCCTATCCGGGCGACGTGTTCTACCTGCACAGCCGCCTGCTCGAGCGCGCCGCCAAGCTCAACGAGGACAATGGTTCGGGCTCGCTGACCGCCCTGCCGCTGATCGAGACCCAGGCCAACGACGTCTCGGCCTATATCCCGACCAACGTGATCTCGATCACCGACGGCCAGATCTTCCTCGAGACCGACCTGTTCTACCAGGGCATCCGCCCGGCGGTGAACGTCGGCATCTCGGTGAGCCGCGTGGGCTCCTCGGCCCAGATCAAGGCGATGAAGCAGGTGGCCGGCCCCATCAAGGGCGAGCTCGCCCAGTACCGGGAAATGGCCGCCTTCGCGAAGTTCGGCTCCGACCTCGACG
>DAICXL010000157.1:0-2975 GCA_027312185.1 Caulobacterales bacterium
AGGCCGCCGATGGTGGCGGTCCCTTCGGAGGCGAGGCTGAGGGGGAAGGTGCGATCGGCCTCGATGGCCGCCGCCTGCACGGCGGCCAGGGTCACGCCGGCCTCGACCACCATCACGTCGTCGAGGGGGTCCAGCAGGCGCACCGCGCGCATCCGTTCGAGGGACAGGAGCACCTCGCCCTGGGGGATCTGGCCGCCGACCAGGCCGGTGTTGCCGCCCTGGGGGGTGATGGCCACGCGGGCCTCGGCGCACAGGCGCACCACCTCGGCGACCTCGGCGGTGGTGCGGGGCAGCAGCAGCAGGGGGGTGGCGCCCTGCCAGCGGTCGCGCCATTCCACCAGCTTCGGCGCCAGGCGGGCCGGATCGTCCGACCAGCCGGCCGGCCCCAGGACTGATTTCAGCCGGTCCAGGGTCTGGGGCGAAGGGGGGATGGTCATCAGCCTAGTGTACATGCCCCTCGGCTTGGCCGACAAATGGGGGCATGTTCCCGCTTCTGATTTCCCGGGCCCTGCTCGTCGCCCTACCATTTGCGATCTATTTCATCTGGCGCGCCTGGGCGATCCGCGCGGGGCGCGAGATGGGGGCGACGCCCTGGGCGTGGCTGGCGGGGGCCGGCGCGGTGCTGGTCGGCCTGTCGCTGATGATCACGGTCGCCTTCCGCGACGATAACCGGCGCGCCGGCTATGTGCCGGCCCAGGCCCATCCGGGCGGCAAGGTCACACCGCAGCATTTTGATCCCGCGCGGCGTCCGCCGCCCGCCAACGAGGCCTCGCCGAACACCGTGCCCTGATGTCGCAGACCATCGCGCCTCCGTCCTGGATGACGGCCGCCCCGACCCGGGCGGTGATCGCGGCCCTGGAGGCGGCGGGCGGCGCCGACTGCGCCCGCTTCGTCGGCGGCTGCGTCCGCGACACCCTGCTGGACCGCCCCGTGGTCGACATCGATATCGCCACCCGCCTGACCCCGCAGCAGACCATTACGGCGCTGGAAGCGGCGGGGCTTCGGGCCGTTCCCACCGGCGTGGAGCACGGCACGGTCACCGCCATTTCCGACCATCGCCCTTTCGAGATCACCACCCTGCGCCGCGACGTCGAGACCGACGGGCGCCGGGCGGTGGTGGCCTTCACCACCGACTGGGCCGAAGACGCCGCCCGCCGCGACTTCCGCCTCAACGCCCTCTACCTCGACGGGGACGGCCTGGTGCACGACCCGGTCGGCGGCGGGATCGACGACGCCCGCGCCGGGCGCATCGTCTTCGTCGGCGACGCCCAAACCCGCATCCGCGAGGACTATCTGCGGGTGCTGCGCTTCTTCCGCTTCTTCGCCTGGTATGGCCGGGGGGCGCCCGACGCGGTCGCGGTGGCCGCCTGCGCCGCCCTGAAGGACGGCCTGACCACCCTGTCGGGCGAGCGGGTGGCCAAGGAACTGCTCAAGCTGCTGGCCGCCGCCGATCCACGCCCGGCCGTGCGGCTGATGGCCGACACCGGCGTCCTGGCCGTGCTGCTGCCCTGGCCACTGGATTTTCCCCGCTTCGAGGCGATGGTCGGTATCGAGGATGAAGCTGTGCTGCGGCTGGCGGCCCTGATGCCGGACGACCCCACTGCGGCCCTGGCGCTGGCCCAGCGCCTGCGCCTGTCCAACCCTCTGCGCGACCGCCTCGTCGCCGCTCTGGGCCCGCCCGGCCTGGCGGCGGACCTGTCCCCCGTTGGGGCGCGCCAGACCCTGTATCGGCTCGGGGCCCAGACCTTTCGCGACCGGGTGCGCCTGGGCTGGGCGCAGTCCGGCGGGCCGGAGCAGCCGTGGCGCGATCTTCTGGCCTTGGCGCAAGGCTGGACCCCGCCGCGCTTTCCGCTGGGCGGCGCCGACGCCAAGGCGGCCGGCGTAGCCGCCGGCCCGGCCATGGGCCGGGCGCTCAAGGCCGTCGAGGCTTGGTGGATCGAGCAGGACTTCCCAGATGACCGGGCGGCGCTGAAGGCGCGGCTGGCGGCGATGGGTGAGGCGAAGACGTGAAGATCGGCATACTGGAGACCGGACGGCCGCCCGAGCCGCTGCAGGCGGCGTTCGGCGACTATCCCGCCATGTTTCGCAGCCTCCTGGGGCCAGGCTTCGACTACGTCACCTATCCGGTCGAGCAGATGATCCTGCCCGCCGATCCGGCCGAGCGCGACGCCTATGTCGTCACCGGCTCGCCCGCCGGCGTCTATGACGACCTGCCGTGGATCGACCCCCTGAAGCGCTTCCTGGTCGAGGCCAGGGACAAGGCGGCCCTCGTGGGGATCTGCTTCGGCCACCAGGTCATGGCGGAGGCCTTCGGCGGCCGGGTGGTCAAGTCCGAAAAGGGCTGGGGCGTCGGGCAGCACACCTACGTCATCGCGCGGCGGGAGCCGTGGATGGACGACGCGGCCACGATCTCGATTCCCGTGTCGCACCAGGACCAGGTGGTGGCGCTCGCGCCGGACGCCCGCGTGCTCGGCGGCAATGACTTTTCGCCGTACGGTATGCTGGCCTATGGCGACCGGGCCATCTCGCTGCAGTGCCATCCGGAGTTCGACCCGGCCTATGCCGAGGCCCTGCTGCGCATCCGCCGCGGGACCCGCCTCACTGAGGAAGAAGCGGACGCGGCCATCGCCAGCCTGCAAGCGCCCAACGACGACGCGCGGGTGGGGGCCTGGATCCGGCGGTTCTTGGAGGCGGCCTAAGCACTGACGTCATTCTCGGGCTTGGCCCGAGAATGACGGTGAGGTCTTACGGCCACTCCACCAGCGGCGGCATGGACGACAGGATCGACTCGACGTTGCCGCCGGTCTTCAGGCCGAACAGGGTGCCGCGGTCGTAGAGCAGGTTGAACTCGACGTAGCGGCCGCGCCGGATCAGCTGCTCGCGCCGCTGGGCGTCGCTCCAAGGCGTCTCGAGATTGCGCCGCACGAGGGCCGGGTAGATGTCGAGGAAGGCCTGGCCGACATCGCGGGTGAAGG
>DAICXL010000158.1:0-2536 GCA_027312185.1 Caulobacterales bacterium
CTGGGGGTCATGGTCATCCCTCCCCTATTCCGCCGCCATCGCCGACGGCGCAGCCTGGGCGCCGCGTAGCAGCCGGCCCGGTAGCGCGCCGGTGGGCTCGCCGTCGCGATAGGTGACGTCGCCGGCGACGATGGTCGCCACATAGCCGTCGGCCCGCTGGATCAGCCGCCGCCCACCCGCCGGCAGATCGTAGGCGACCTCCGGCGCGCGAAGGCGCAGATGGTCGTAATCGATGACGTTGAGGTCGGCGCGCAGCCCGACCGCGATCCGGCCGCGGTCGAACAGCCCCACCGATTCGGCGGTGTCACGGCACTGCATGCGGATCACCGCCTCCAGGGGCAGCTTGGGGCCCCGGGTGCGGTCGCGGGTCCAGTGGGTGAGCAGGCTGGTTGGGAAGCTGCCGTCGCAGATCATGCCCACATGGGCGCCGCCGTCGCTGAGGCCGGGCACCGTGTTGGGATCGGTCAGCATCTCATAGGCCGCGTCGAGGGAGCCGTCGGCGTAGTTGAGGAAGGGCACATAGAGCATACCCTTGCCGTCCTGCGACAGCATGTGGTCGAGGGCGACCGCCTCGTTACTGAGGCCGCGCGCGTGGGCCTGGAAGGCCACCGTGGATTCCTCGGTCGGCTCGTAATCGGGCTCGGCGGCCATCAGATGCATCTGGTCCCAGGCCTGGACCATGCCGCGGGCGCCGTCCTTGGGGTCTTCCGACAACAGCTGCGCGCGCACCGCCGGATCGCGCAGGCGAGCCAGCTTTTCGGCGAGGGGCAGCTTGGCCATCTCGCGATAGGTGGGATGGAAGCTGAATGGGGTCATAGTCAGCTCCAGGCCGAACAGCACCCCGACGGGCCGCGCGGCCACCTGAGCCTTCATCGGCAGGCCGGCGGCCACCGCGTCGGCGAGGGCGGCCAGCAGCACCTTGTAGGCCCGGGGCCCGCGCGGGCTCTGCACCAGGGTGAAGGCCAACGGTCGGCCGGAGGCCTCCACCAGCCGGCGCATCATGGCGAACTCGGCCTCGGGATCGTTGAAGTCGGACACGAACTGCAGCGTGCCGCGGCCGGCGGCCTTCAGCCCCATCGCGATGCCCATCAGTTCGTCTTCGCCCGCGGTGAGCGTCGGAGTCGGCTGACCGTCGCTGGTGCGGTGGTTGAGTGTGCGGGAGGTGGAAAAGCCCATGGCCCCGACCTCGGCCGCGCGGCGGGCGATGGCGGCCATGGCGGCGATGTCGGCTGGGGTTGCGGCCTCGCGATTGGCGCCGCGCTCGCCCATCACATTCACCCGCACCGCGGCGTGGGGCAACTGGGCGCCGATATCGATGTCGAAGCGCCGCCGGCTGAGCGCGTCCAGGTAGTCGGGGAAACTCTCCCAGTTCCAGGGCAGGCCCTGGCTGAGCACCGGGAAGGGGATGTCCTCCACCCCCTCCATCAAGCGCACCAGCCGGTCGTGGTCCTCGGGTTTGCAGGGGGCGAAGCCAACCCCGCAATTGCCCATGATCACGCTGGTCACCCCGTGCCAGGACGAGGGCTGCATGCGCTCGTCCCAGGTGGCCTGGCCGTCATAGTGGGTATGGACGTCGACGAAGCCGGGGCTGACCAGCTTGCCGCGGGCCTCGATCTCCTCGCGGCCCCGGCCGTTCACCTGGCCGACAGCGACGATGCGGCCGTCCTTGATCCCGACATCGGCCTCACGGCCCGTCGCGCCCGTGCCGTCCACCAGATGGCCACCGCGCACGACCAGATCGTAAGCCTGTTCCATGACCCGCGTTTCCTTATCGTTGTTTAGTCGATATTTCCCATATGGCCGGCGCATCCTGACATCTTGGTGGACGATAACCCCGGCCCGCGGCGGAGATCAATACCTGCGATCCCGTGATCGCGCTGTTCGCCGCCTGATCGGCGATGTGTTCGCCATTTCGATGCGAATTCCCTGCTCTTGGCCGACGTCTGGACGCACGTCTCCTGTCGATGGTCCACCAGGCCGGTAAGGGTATCCCCCCTCGACATCGTGGCAGCGGCGACGGACGCAACGCCGCGATGGCGTCGAGGATCTGCTGGAACAAGTCGTGCGAGACCATGACCTCGGCCATTTGGAACGTGATCGACCGCCCGTGCCGGACGACCTTCGCGCCGATCTCCACCAGCCGGTCGCGTAATGTGGTCATCGACCAATGGCTGACCTCATTGGGCAACGTCAGTGTGCGGAGGAAGTTGGCGAGGTTGTAGGCCAGGGCATGCAGTTGCAGCCGCACGGCATTGGCGGCGAAGCGGCGGCAGGACAGGCGGGTCCAGACGATCGCGTTCTTTCCCTCCTTGATGTGCTGCTCCGCCGTACCCCGCTGATTGTAGAACAGCGTCACCCGCACTGACGCACCGCCAAGCTCTACTTCAATCAAGCCAGCTCTGGTCTGCCCACCGGTCGCAGCGCCGTCGTCAATCTCGACCCGGGCAAAGGCCACAGCCGGCCGGCCTGGCGCACGAGGTTTATCGAAGCCAGGGCGCAGGACCGGACATGGCCGATCGCATCAGGCAATTCTCAG
>DAICXL010000159.1:0-2438 GCA_027312185.1 Caulobacterales bacterium
CGGCCTCATCGCGGGTGAGCCCGGCCGCTGCGGCCACATCCGCCGTCTCTGGCGCGTGCCCGGTTGCGGCGTAGCCGCTCAGGACGATGCCGTGGATTCGGCTCTCGGTCTCATCCAACCCATCCCACTTGGGGCCGATGAAGGCTTCGACGATGGCCCTCAGGGCATTCTGGGCCCGTGACGTCGTGATCGCGCCCCAGTCGGGGATGATCGCGCCGCCTGGAAACGCTACGGCGGGCCAACCGGCGGCTTCAGCGCGTGAGGTCGGAGTCATCATCGTGCACGCGCCCTCTTCGCGGTCCCAGGTGAACCTTCAGCCGGCGCAGCAGGAGAGCTGCGTCACATCCTTGGAGAAAGTCTGGGCCGCGAGCTTCAGGCCTTCCACCATGGTCAGGTAGGGGAACAACTGGTCGCCCAGCTCGCCGACGGTCATGCGCGCCCGTATGGCCAGCGCCGCCGTCTGGATGATCTCGCCCGCCTCCGGCGTCACCGCCTGCACACCGATGAGCCGGCCGCTGCCGGCTTCCGCGACCAGCTTGATGAAGCCGCGGGTGTCGAAGTTAGCGAGCGCACGCGGGACGTTGTCCAAGGTCAGGAGGCGGCTGTCGGTTTCGATGCCTCGCCGGTGCGCTTCGGCTTCGGTGAGGCCGACGGTGGCGACCTGCGGGTCGGTGAACACGACCGCCGGCATGGTCGTCAGGTCGAGGACGGCCTCGCCGCCGGTCATGTTGATCGCCGCCCGGGTTCCGGCCGCCGCTGCGACATAGACGAACTGCGGCTGGTCGGTGCAGTCGCCAGCGGCGTAGATGTGCGGCGCGCTGCTGCGCATGGCCGTGTCAATGACGACGCCGCCCTGCGCGTTGACGGCGACGCCGGCCGCCTCCAGGGCGAGCGCTTGGGTGTTGGGCGCGCGGCCCGTCGCGACGAGCAGCTTGTCCACGCGCAGGTCGCCCTGGCCGATGGCGAGGACGAACTCGCCGTCGGCGTAGGCGACCTTGCGCGCCTGGGTGTGCTCCAGCACCTCGATGCCCTCGGCGCGGAAGGCGGCGGTGACCGCCTCGCCGATGGCCGGGTCCTCACGGAAGAACAGGGTGCTGCGCGCCAGGATGGTGACCTTGCTGCCGAGCCGGGCGAAGGCCTGGGCCAGTTCGACGGCGACGACCGACGAGCCGATCACCGCCAGCCGCGGCGGGATCGTCTGGCTCTCAAGGGCCTCCGTCGAGGTCCAGTACGGCGTGTCCGACAGCCCCGCAATGGGCGGCTCGGCGGGGCTGGCGCCGGTGGCGATCAGGCAGCGGTCGAAAACCACCTCGCGCTCGGCGCCGTCGGCCTGGCGCACGAGCAGGCTGTGGGCGTCCCGGAAGCGGGCCTCGCCGCGCAACACCGTGATCGACGGGGTGGCGGCCAGGATGGTCTCGTATTTCGCGTGGCGCAGCTCCTCGACGCGCGCCTGCTGCTGGGCCAGCAACCGGTCGCGCCGGATGGTCGGGGAGGACGCCTCGATCCCGTCGTCGAACGGGCTCTCGCGGCGCAGATGGGCGACATGCGCCGCGCGGATCATGATCTTCGACGGCACGCAGCCGACGTTGACGCAGGTCCCGCCGATGACGCCGCGCTCGACGAGCGTGACCCGCGCGCCTTGCTCCACGGCCTTCAGGGCCGCCGCCATCGCCGCCCCGCCGCTGCCGATGACGGCGACGTGCAGCGGGACGCCGCCGGCGCCGCGTCGCGCGCCGCCCGCCAGGAAGCCCAGCGCCTTGTTGAGCACACCCGCGGGCGGCGCGCCCGCGTCGGCGACCGAGGCGCGATAGCCGAGCGTCGCGACCGTGGCCGCCAGGGCCTCGGAACTCACCCCCGCATCGGCCGCGATCTCCGCTCGGGCCTTCGGATAGGAGACGGCGGCCGAGCGCACGCCGGGGACGCGCTCCAGCGCCTCCCTCACGTGCGTGGCGCACGAGTCGCAGGTCATTCCGTCAATGCGCAGGGCGATCGCAGCGGTCACGGGTGCTGGCTCCTTAGCGCTTGACGGTGGACGGGTAGCCGGCACCCGCCGTCGCCTGGGTCAGGGCCGCGACCGTGGTCCTGGCGTCATCGTAGGTGACGACGGCCTCGCGCCTTTCGAAGCTGACGTCGGTTTTCTCGACGCCGGCGACCTTGGCGAGCGCCGTCTTGACGGTGATCGGACAGGCCGCGCAGGTCATGCCGGGCACCGCCAGGGTGACCGTCCTGGTCGCGGCCCAGGCGGGCGTGCTGAGCGCGCCCATCAGGGCGATCAGGGAGACGAGCTTCTTCATGGGGACTTCCTTTCAGTAGAACAGGGGCAGGACGTAGGGGAACGCCAGCGCGACCAGGACGAGCGCCGCGACGGCCCAGAAAATGACCTTGTAGGTGGTCCTGACCCTGGGCACGGCGCAGACCTCGCCCGGCTCGCAAGCCCG
>DAICXL010000015.1:0-32023 GCA_027312185.1 Caulobacterales bacterium
GCGACCATGCGCGAACTGTTCCTCACCGTGCCGCCCCGGGTGCGCGAGAGCGCCTATGGGGTGGGGGCCACGCCGCTGGAGGTGGTCGGCTCGGTCACGCTTCCCTACGTCCGGCGCAGCGCCATCGGCGCGGTCATGCTGGGCCTGGGCCGCGCGCTCGGCGAGACCATGGCGGTGACCTTCGTCATCGGCAATTCGCACGGCTTTCCCGAAGGGCTGTTCTCGTCCGGATCGACCATCGCCTCGACTATCGCCAACGAGTTCGCCGAGGCGTCGAGCGAGATGCACTCCTCGGCCCTGATCGCGCTCGGCCTTGTGCTGTTCCTGATCACCTTCACCGTGCTGGCGCTGGCGCGCGCCATGCTCGGCCCCCCCCGCGTCGTGAGCTGAGGAGCTGCGCCATGTTCGATCGCCGCAGCCGCCGCAGCGCCAAGGCCGTCCTCTTCGTGGGGTTCTGCACCGTCGCCACGGGCCTGGCCCTGATCGCCCTGATCGCCATCCTGGCGTCGCTGCTGATCGAGGGGATCGGCGGGCTGAACCTGCAGGTCTTCACCCATTCGACCCCCGCGCCGGGCTCCGAGGGCGGGCTCGCCAACGCCATCGTCGGCTCGGTGATGATGTGCGCCAGCGGCATGGTCATCGCCCTCGTGGTCGGTGTCCTGGCCGGGACCTGGCTGGCGGAATATTCCAACGACAGCTGGTACGCCCGGGTCGTCCGCTTCGTGAACGACGTGCTGCTCTCGGCGCCATCCATCCTGATCGGCCTGTTCATGTACGAGGTGGTGGTCGCGCCCTTGCGGGGCTTCTCCGGCTGGGCCGGGGCGCTGGCCCTGGGGCTGATCGCCACCCCCGTGGTGACCCGCACCACCGAGGACGTGCTGAAGCTGCAGTCGCGGGCCTTGCGCGAATCCGGCGTCGCCCTGGGCGCGCCCCTGTGGACCACGATCCGCCACATCCTGTGGAAGGCGGCTGGCAGCGGCATCGTCACCGGGGGGCTGCTGGCCTTCGCTCGCATCTCCGGCGAGACCGCGCCTCTGCTGTTCACCGCGCTCAACAACCAGTTCTTCAGCCTGGACATGGGCCGGCCCATGGCCAATTTGCCGGTAGTGATCTTCAACTTCGCCCTGTCGGCCTATGACGACTGGCGCCGCCTCGCCTGGGTGGGCGCGGTGCTGATCACTGCCGCTGTCCTCAGCGTCAACATCCTCGTGCGCGTGATCGCCAGGGAGCCTAAACGGTCATGAACGCCATCACCGCGCCAGAGACCTTCGAGACCTACAGCGAGGAAGTCGCCTCCGGCGAGATCAAGCTGGAGGTGCGCGACCTCGACTTCTTCTACGGCAAGACCCAGGCCCTGCACGGGGTGACCATCCCGTTCGCCGCCAATTCGGTGACGGCGATGATCGGGCCGTCCGGCTGCGGCAAGTCGACCCTGCTGCGCGCGCTGAACCGCATCTACGCCCTCTATCCGGGCCAGCGCGCCGAAGGGAAGATCCTGCTCGACGGCAAGAACATTCTCGACCGCGGCGTCGATCTGACCGTGCTGCGCAGCCGCGTCGGCATGGTGTTCCAGGCCCCGACCCCCTTTCCCATGTCGATCTACGACAACGTCGCCTTCGGCGTGCGTCTCTATGAGCACCTGTCCAAGGCCGACCTGAACGACCGGGTCGAGGAATCCCTGCGACGCGCCGCCCTGTGGGACGAGGTGAAGGACAAGCTGCAGGCCTCCGGCCAGAGCCTCTCCGGCGGCCAGCAGCAGCGCCTGTGCGTGGCCAGGGGCGTGGCGGTGCGGCCTGAGGTGCTGCTCCTCGACGAGCCGGCCTCGGCGCTCGATCCCATCTCCACCGCCAAGCTGGAGGAGACCATCGTCGAGCTGAAGCGGGACATCACCGTGGTGATCGTGACCCACAACCTGCAGCAGGCCGCGCGGATCTCCGACTACGCCGCCTTCATGTATCTCGGCCGCCTCGTCGAGTTCGCCCAGACCGCCAAGCTCTTCGACAATCCGCGCGCCTCGCGCACCGCCGACTACATCACCGGGCGGTTCGGCTAGGCGCGCCCTGGGACCAGCCGCGCGGATCACTTGATCCGGCTCGCCAAGGTGCTCTACTTCTGCACACGCCGGTTCGGGACTTCCCGCGCCGCGGTTTGGTCGGTCGGCGGGCGTTCCCGCCTTGGTGGCGCGCACAAGCCTTCGGCCCGGCCTAGTTCCGCCGGGCGGCGCGCAAGAGGACGAGGCTTGGATGAACGCGACGCCGCGGCCCAAATTCTCATTCCGGATCGAACGTTTCGGAGGGGACACTGCCCAGCGGCCACTCGCCGTCGTCGCAATACCGGTGAAGAACGAGGAAGACCGCATAGGCCGCTGCCTGGATAGCCTGGCGCAGCAGGGCGGGGTGGACCCGGCCGAGGTGCTGGTCCTTCTGCTGCTGAACAACTGCAGCGATCGCACCGCCGAGCGTGTGCGCGACCTGGCGCCCCAGCTCCCTTTCCGCCTGCACGTCCATCATGTCGACCTGCCCGACCCCTACGCCAACGCCGGCTGGGCCCGGCGCCTGGCGATGGAGGCGGCGGTCCAGGCCGTCGATCCCGCGGGGCTGATCCTGACCACCGACGCCGACACCCTGGTCGATGTGGACTGGATCGAGGCCAACCGCCGCGAGGTGGCCGCGGGCGTCGACGCCGTCGCCGGCTATGTCATGGCCGACCCCATGGAGCTGATGGAGCTCGACCCGGGCATATTGGAGCGGGGCGCCAGCGAGTGGGAGTATCAGCAGCTCGCCGCCGAGCTCGAGGCGAGGCTGGACCCCGAGCCCCATGACGCCTGGCCCCGCCACAACCAGAACTGCGGGGCGAGCGCTGCCATCACCGCCACAGCCTACCGCCGCATCGGCGGCCTGCCCCCCAAGCGCGTGGGCGAGGACCGGGCCCTGTTCGAGATGCTGCGCCGCGCCGACCTCAAGGTCCGCCACAGCCTGGAGGTTCAGGTGGTCACTTCGGCGCGCACCGACGGCCGGGCTCTGGGCGGCCTGTCCGACGCCATCCGCCTGCGGGGCGAGCCCAACCACCCCTGCGACGAGGCCCTGGAGGTCGCCGTCGCCGCCCTGCGCCGCGCCCTGTGGCGCGGCCGGCTGCGGGCGGACTGGAAGGCCGGCCGGCTCGATCAGCTGTGGGAGGCCTGGGCCGCCCGCCTGGAGGTGACGCCCACGCAGTTCCGCCGCGCCATGGAGCGGCCGACCTTCGGCGAGCTGTGGGCGGACATGGAGGCGCGCAGCCCGCGGCTGGAGCGCCGCCTGGTCACCGCCAGCATGCTGAAGCGCGAGACCCGCCGCATGCGCCGTCTGGTCGAGGCCGCCCGCGCCCAGGCCAGGGCCGACGAAGCCTGGAGCGCGGATGCGCCCCAGGCGGCGGTGGCTTAGACCCCAAGGACGGTAACGCTTACGCCAGCCACACCATCATCCGCGTCGGGGCGACCTCGCCCCTGGCCAGGCTGAAGCGCGGCTGGACCTCGCCGGTGTAGAGGAATCCCGCCTTCTCCAGGACGCGGCCCGAGGCGGGGTTGTCGGCGAAGTGGCCGGCGAGCAGGCCGCGCTGGCCACAGGCCATGTCGGCCCACCGCAGCAGGGCCGCGACCGCCTCGGTCGCCAGGCCTTCGCCCCAGTAGGGCCGGCCGAGCCAGTAGCCGACTTCCGGCAGCAGCCCGCCCTTGTCGCTGAGGCCGATCGAGCCGACGGGGCCTTCGCCCACCAGGTCGATGACCAGCAGCTCAAGCCCCTGGGTGTCCTCGGCCAGGGCCCAGAAGTCGTCCGGGCCCTTGAGGCCGTAGGGGTGCGGGATGCGCGTGGTCATGCGCGCGATGTCGAAGTCGTCGACGAGGCCGGCGATGCGGTCGGCGTCGGCCCTGGCCGGCCGGCGCAAGGTCAGGCGCGGCGTGTCGATCCTGGGACTGGTCTGGTACGCACACATGTCTCCCCCTTTCGACCCCCGGTCTTCACGATGAAGAGCGGCGAGGTCAGGCGCAGCGGGGAGAAACGCAAAACGGGGAGCCGGCGACCCGGACTCCCCGCTGGAGCTTTGTCGGTTCCGGATCGGCGGCGCCGATCCGGATCAGGATCGGGCTATTCGGCGGCGGCCATGGCCTGCTCGGCAGGCACGATGTTCACGTAGGTGCGGTTGTTCCGCTTGGTGATGAACTTCACGGCGCCGTTCACGGTGGCGAACAGGGTGTGGTCGCGGCCCAGGCCGCAGTTCACGCCCGGCCAGAACTTGGTGCCGCGCTGGCGCACGATGATGTTGCCGGCCAGCACGCGCTCGCCGCCGAACTTCTTCACGCCGAGGCGCTGACCAGCCGAGTCGCGCCCGTTGCGCGAGGAGCCGCCTGATTTCTTGTGGGCCATGGGAGGTCTCCTGGAACTCTAAGGGGTCTTAGGCTTCGCCTTCCGGCGCCGCCGGCTTCTTGGCCTTGGGGGCCGCCTTGGGCTTCTTGGTCGCTTCCGCCTCGGGCGCGGCGGCTTCGACGCTCAGGCCCGCGTCCATCGGCACGGCGGAATCGACCGCGGCCTCGACGTCGACCTTGGGGGCCTTGGCCTTGGCGGGGGCGGCGGCCTTGGCGGCCGGCGCTTCCACCGCCGGAGCGGCTTCGATACGGGGAGCCAGGTTCCGGGCGCGGGCGTTGAGCACCGAGCGCGGGGTCAGGTCCACGGTCCCGTCCCACTTGGCCGAGAGGCCGGCGCCTTCCAGGCCGGTCACGCGCAGGACCGACTCGGTCTGGCGGTGGCCCCGGGTGCGGCGATAGCCCTGGCGGCGGATCTTCTTGAAGATCTTCACCTTCTCACCCTTGCGGGTCTCGACCAGGGTGGCGCGGACCAGGGCGCCCTCGATGACCGGGGCGCCGATGGAGATCTCGCCGGCGTCGCCGCCGAGCATCAGCACCTGGTCGAACGACAGTTCGGCCCCGACGTCGCCGTCGAGCTTTTCCACCACGAGCAGGTCGCCCGGCTGGACCCGATACTGTTTGCCGCCGGTCTTGATCACCGCGTACATGGGACTTGGCCTTCTTGAGTGCTGGCGGGCCGAGAACTGCCGGTCCGCGCAAAAATGGAGACGCCCGCGAGATGGCCCGCGGGCGAGGCGGCGGAATATAGCCACGGCCGCTTCGGAGTCAACGGACCAACGGCGCTTCTCACCGCCCCTGGCCTGTTACAATATTACAATGTATGAGCCGCGGGTGACATCCCCCGCCTTCGCCCCCATCGCGGCCACCGGCTTCGCCATCGCATTCCTGCACGCCGCGCTGCCCACGCACTGGCTGCCGTTTGTCCTGGTCGGGCGCGCGCACGCATGGTCCGGCCGGCGCGTGCTGGGCGTGACAGCCCTGGCCGGAGGCGGCCACGTACTCTTTACCTTGGGGCTGGGCATCGTCGTGACCACGGCTGGCCTCGCTATGGCGCCACACCTGGGCGAGGTGTTCCACCAGATCGTCGGCGGCCTGCTGGTCCTGCTCGGCCTGTTCTACCTGGCCCGCCAGGCCCTGCGCCGAGAGCACAGCCACGGCGATCGCACCGCCCGATTGGGGGGCCGCTCCGACGCGGCGGCCATCACCGGCCTGGTGGCGATGCTGACTTTCTCTCCTTGCGAGGCCTTCCTGCCGCTCTATCTCGCCAACGTCGACCAGGGCTGGATGGGCTTCGCCCTGCTCAGCGTCATGCTGACCGTGGGCACCCTTCTGGCCATGCTGCTGTTCACGGGCCTGTGCCTCGCCGGCGCCGATCGCTTGCGGCTGGAGCGGCTGGAGCGCTACGAGGCTGCGGTGATCGGCGTGGTGCTCTGCCTGCTCGGCGCCTTCGTGGCGCTTGAGCACTGAGCGCGCCGCCCCCATCTTCGCCTTTTTTGCGGACCCCGAGCATGACCCAGACCCCCGTAACGGTGCTGACCGGCTACCTCGGCGCCGGCAAGACCACCCTCCTCAACCGCATCCTCACCGAGGCGCACGGCAAGAAGTACGCCGTGATCGTCAATGAGTTCGGGGAGATCGGCATCGATAACGACCTCATCGTCGACGCTGACGAAGAGGTGTTCGAGATGAACAACGGCTGCGTCTGCTGCACGATCCGCGGCGACCTCGTTCGAATCGTCGGCGGGCTGATGAAGCGCAAGGGCGGCTTCGACGGCATCATCGTCGAGACCACGGGCCTGGCCGACCCGGGCCCGGTGGCCCAGACCTTCTTCGTCGACGAGGACGTCAAGGCCAAGACCAAGCTCGACAGCGTCACCACCGTGGTCGACGCCAAGCACGTCCTGCTGCGCCTGGCCGATTCCCGCGAGGCGGTGGAGCAGATCGCCTTCGCCGACCAGATCGTGCTCAACAAGACCGATCTCGTCACCGAGGCCGAGCTGGTCGAGGTCGAGCGCCGGCTGCGGCGCATCAACCCGCTCGCCCCCATCCACCGGGCGACCAAGTCGAACGTGCCGCTGGAGGCCGTGCTCGGCCGCGGCGGCTTCGACCTGGATCGCATCGTCGAGCTGGCGCCGGAGTTCCTGAACCCCGCCCACGGCGAGGGCGGCCATGTGCACGACGAGCACTGCGGCCACGACCACGGGCACGACCACCATCACGATCACCACGACCATGACCATGGCGCGGTGGGCCACGCCCACGACGACCAGGGCATCCGGGGCGTCGCCCTGTCGTTCGACAAGCCCCTCGACGGGACCCTGGTGACCCGCTGGCTGAACGAGACCCTGCAGGCGCAGGGGCCGGACATCCTGCGCGCCAAGGGCATCCTGGACGTGAAGGGCGAGGACAAGCGCCTGGTGTTCCAGGCCGTGCACATGATCCTCGACGGCGAATTGCAGCGGCCCTGGAAGGATGGGGAGCGGCGCTACAGCCGCATGGTCTTCATCGGCCGCAACCTCGACGAAGCGGCCCTGCGCAGCGGCTTCGAGGCCTGCGCGGCCTAATTCCCACATCGTCCTCGGGCCGTGCGTGGCGCGGCCGGAGGATGACGATGAGTTTTACGACAAAGAAAAACGCCCCGGAGCGGTGCTCCGGGGCGTTCTGCATTCTGGCAGGTCGCGAGGACTAGAGGTCTTCGCTGATCAGGCCGACCTTGTAGAAGCCGTTCTGCTGCAGGGTGTTCACCACTTCCATGAAGTCCTCATAGAGCACTTCGCGGTCGGCGCGGATCAGGACGGTCTGGTCCTTCACCGGCTTGACGGGGTCGAACACGCTGAGGGCCTGGCTGACGTCCGGGATCACGCGATCCAGGGTCGTGGTCGCCTTGCCCGAGATCGACAGCTGGCCGGTCTTCAGGATCGAGATGTAGACCGGATCCTTCGGCTTAGGAGCATCCGGCGGCGGGGGGGTGGCGGGCGGCAGGTCGACCTTGATCGAAACGGTCGCCAGCGGCGCGGACACCATGAAGATGATGAGCAGCACCAGCATCACGTCCACGAAGGGAGTGACGTTGATGTCGCTGTTTTGGCCCAGGTCGTACTTGTTGCCACCAGCGGGGCCGGCAAGTTTAGCCGCCATACAGAGAACTCCTCCCGTGAGCCACGCTGGCCGCGTGGGTCAGTCGAAGCCGGTATAGTTCGACGTCCGGGCCAGAGTCAAAGGCTGTCGCGTCGCATTGGCCGCCGGCGTGTGGGAGTCTGGTCAAGGCGCGCTCAGCCGGGCTAATTGCCGGGCATGAGCCACGATTTCGACGCCTATGTCGCCGCCGCCCTGTACAGCCGTGAAGGCGCCGTCTTCGCCCTCGGCGACGGCACGGTCCGTTTCGAGCAGGGGGGCGTGGTGCACGCCCACGACGGCGCCGTGCTGGCGGCCTGCGTGCATCCATCCGGCGAGGGCGTCGTCACCGGCGGCGACGACGGCCGGCTGGTATGGTCCAGGCCCTCGGGCCCGATCGAACTGGCGCAGGTCAAGGGCAAGTGGATCGACGCGGTGGACGCCAGCGCCGCCTCGGGCCTGATCGTCTTCGCCGCTGGCCGCGAGGTGCATGTGCGCGATGTGGCCGATCCCGGCTTCGAGCGCCGCTTCGCCCACGAGCGCACGGTGGCCGCGGTGGCGCTGGACCCCAAGGGCAAGCGCCTGGCCGCGGCGACCTATGGCGGGGTGGCCCTGCGCTTCGCCCGCATCGCCGAGCAGGCGCCGGTGATGCTGAAGTGGCCGGGCTCGCATATCGGCGTGGTCTTCAGCCCCGACGGCAAGTTCCTGATGTCGGCGATGCAGGAGAACGACCTGCACGGTTGGCGCATGAGCGATTCCAAGGACCTGCGGATGGGCGGCTACCCGTCGAAGGTCAAGTCCATGGCCTTCCTGTCCAAGGGCGCCCTGATGGCCACCTCGGGGGCGAACGGGGCCGTGGTGTGGCAGTTCTCCGGCCCCAACGGCCCGATGGGCCGCGAGGCCTCCGAAGTCGGTTACGACGAGAGCGCCCTCGTCACCCGCGTCGCCGCGCGCACCGCCGGGGGCGGCATGGCTGCGGGCCTCGACGACGGCCGGGTGTGGACGGCCGAGCTGCAGGCCAGCGGCCTGCACTTCATCAAGGCCGAGAAGGGCCCGCCGATCACGGCGCTGGCCATGTCGCCCGATGGGTCGCAGGTGGCCTGGGGCGACGAGGCCGGCGGCGCGGGCGTGGGGTCGACCGCCCGATGACCGCCGCCGTTCAGCCCCGGCGAAAAGGCGGCTGGCTGCGGGCTCTGGTCATCGCCTTCCTGGTCGTGACCGTGCTGCTGCCGATCGGATCGGCGGCGCTGTATCGCTTCGTGCCGCCCCCGATCACCTTCCTCATGGTCGAGCGCCTTGCGCAGGGCTATGGGCTGAACAAGCGCTGGAAGCCGATCTCGGCCATATCGCCGTCCCTCTACCAGGCGGTGATCGCCGCCGAGGACGCCAAGTTCTGCGAGCATCGCGGCTTCGACGTCGAGGCGATCAAGAAGGCGATGGCCAACAACGAGCGCCGCCCCAGCCGGGTGCGCGGGGGTTCGACCATCAGCCAGCAGACCGCCAAGAACGTCTTCCTATGGCCGGAGCGCTCCTATGTGCGCAAAGGGCTGGAGGCCTATTTCACCATCCTGATCGAGGCCCTGTGGGGCAAGCGGCGCATCCTCGAGGTCTATCTCAACGTCGCCGAATGGGGCCCGGGGACCTACGGCGCGGAGGCCGCGGCCCAGCGCTACTTCAAGGTCAGCGCCGCCCGGCTGACCCGGACCCAGGCCGCCCGCCTGGCGGCGATCCTTCCCTCGCCCCTGCGCTATCGGGTGATCCGCCCCGGCCGTTACGTCGCCGGCCGGTCGCGCCGGATCGGGGCGGCGGCGGCGACCGTGCGCGAGGCCGATCTGGCCGGCTGCGTCCGTCGCTAGGCCTGCGGTCAAGCGTAAATCCCCCGCTAACCCTGTCTCGTCGGCCTTTCTTTACGGGGTGCGGCGATGATGCATGCACGCCCGCCCGAACTCCGAAGAAGAGGGGGGCGGGTCGCGGGGGCTATTCTTCGAATGCGGACCAGACCATTGAGCAGGCTTCCCAGCACCGCCACGGGCGCTTTGCGCGACCGCAGCGGCTCGGTTGCGACCATCTTCGCCGTAGCCATGGTGCCGGTGTTGATCGCCGCCGGCGTCGGCATCGATATCGCGCGCGCCACCTCCAGCCGCACAGCCCTGCAGGACGCCATCGACGCCACCGCCCTGGCCGTAGCCCACCTGCCCGCGAGCACGTCCCAGGACGACCTGGAGGCCAAGGCCCTGCTCTGGCTGAACGCCAACCTGAACAATTCGGCCCTGCAGAATGTGCAGCTGGACGCCGCCTTGACCAACGGTGAGGCCGTGCTGACGGCCACGGCGGCCGTGCCGACCACGCTCACCGCCATCGCCGGCTTCCCCACCGTGCCGGTCAAGGCCGCCTCGACCGTGAAGTGGGGCCTGGGCCACGTGGAGGTCGCCCTGGTGCTCGACAACACAGGCTCCATGTCAGGCACCAAGCTCTCACGCCTGAAGGCCGCCGCCGCCGACCTGGTGACGGCGCTGTCCGACTCGACCGATTCCAACGATCCCAACGCGCTGAAAATCTCGGTGGTGCCGTTTGCGGCGGCGGTGAAGGTCGGGTCGACCTACCGGGGTCAGACCTGGCTGAAGGGCGCGGCGCCCAAACAATACTTTGAAGACAATGACCTCAGGAACGACCTGTTCAACCAGAAGAAGCAGCAAAACCGCTTCACGCTGATGGACCAGATCAATACGGCCTGGGGCGGGTGTGTCGAAAGCCGCCCGGCGCCCTACGACATCGACGATACGGGCCCGATCTCCTCCAAGCCGCAGAGCTACTTCGTGCCCTACTTCGCGCCCGATGAGCCGGACAACAACACCATCGAGAGCGGCTCCTGGTGGCCGCAGTACTTCACCTTCCCCAACAACTATCTGTCGGACGGGACGACCGGGACGAACAACTGGGAAGACCGTCAAGGCAGGAAGCAGAAATATACCGGCGCCCCGGGCAACGGCGGCGGCCCGAACAAGGGGTGCGACATGCAGTCCCTCGTCCGGTTGACGACCAACATGACGACGGTGAAGGACAAGATCGCCGCCATGAACGCGACGGGAAACACCAACATCCCGATCGGTCTGATGTGGGGCTGGCACACCCTGTCGCCGAACCAGCCCTTCGCCGATGGCGCGGCCTATGACGACCCCGACACCAAGAAGTTCGTCGTGCTGCTGACCGATGGCGACAACGTCAACGACGCCACCAACAACTCCAATCGGTCGAGCTACTCCGCGCTCGGCTATATATGGCAAAAGCGCCTGATGGGGACGGACGGGGTGACCCCGCTCGACGAGAACTCAAGCGCCAGTCAGCGCACGGCCGCCATGGACGCGCGCATGCTGGCGGCCTGTACCAACATGAAGGCCAAGGGCGTCACCGTCTACACCGTTCGGATCGACCTCTCGGGCTCGGCCTCCACGGCCCTTCGGGAATGCGCCACTACCCCTGATATGTACTACGACATCGACTCCAGCGGCCTGGGCGCGGCCTTCTCCAACATCGCCGGCTCCATTGGCCGGCTGCGGATCGCCAACTAGGAAGCGGGGTGGGGCCGGCTTCGGCCGGGCCGCTGTTCATTCCAGCCAGTCGCCGGACATGCCGAGGCGCGCGATTTCGATCGCGCGCCTAAACTGTGATGGATCAGAGGCCTCGTCGCCTCAGGCGACGGCGGCGACCGGCAAGGCGACGTCCCGGGCCGTGGCGCGGGCGACCGCATCGAGCAGCACCTTGGACGAGACCGGCTTGGTGACGTGGTCGTCGGCGCCGGCCTGGTGCGAGGCCCGGGCGTGCTCGGGCATGGCGTTGGCGGTCAGGGCCACGATGGGGACGGGGGCGGCGCCCTCGGCCCGCTCGCGGGCGCGGATGGTCCGGATGGCGGTCAGGCCGTCCATCACCGGCATCTGCATGTCCATCAGGATGAGGTCGAAGGTCGTCCGGGCCGCGGCCTCGACGGCCAGGGCCCCGTTCTCGACGCTGGTCAGTTCGACCCGGGCCCGGCTCAGGATCAGCTCGACCACCTTGCGGTTGGTCGGATGGTCCTCGGCCAGCAGCACGCGCAGGGCGCCTTCGTCGGCTGGCGCCGCCGCGGCGTCGACATGCGCCGGGATATCCGTCGTCCGGCCCAGGCAGGGAAGCTCGAGGCTGAGGGTGAAGATGGAGCCGGCGCCGGGCTCGGAGTCCGCGTCCAGGTAGCCGCCCATGTGCTGGGCCAGCGAGCGCGAGATGGCCAGCCCCAGGCCCGAGCCGCCGTAGCGCCGGGTGATGGAGCCGTCGGCTTGCTGGAAGCGCTCGAACAGCCGCCGCCTGCCGGCGGGGTCGAAACCGATGCCGGTGTCCTGCACCGACAGGCGCAGGAGGCGGGTGTCGGGCCTTTCGCCCTGCCCGACCTGGGCGGTGAGGCACACCCTGCCCTGCGCCGTGAACTTCACCGCGTTGGACAGCAGGTTGGCCAGGATCTGGCGCAGGCGCGGCCCGTCGCCGGCGAAACGGCCATGGCACTCGGGCTCCATCTGCAGCTCGAAGCCTATGCCCTTCTCCCGGGCCTGGGGCTCGAACAGGGCGGCGGTTTCGCCCAGCAGTTCGGCGAGGTCGAACGGTTCGGGCTTGATCTCGAACCGGCCCGCCTCGATGCGGGCGAGGTCGAGGATGTCGCTCAGCAGCCGCTCCAGGGTGTGGGCGGAGGTCTCGATCAGCCGCACCATCTGGCGCTGGTCGCCATCAAGCGCGGTGCCCGAAAGCGCCCCGGCCACCCCCATCACGCCGTTCAGCGGGGTGCGGATCTCGTGGCTCATATTGGCCAGGAACTCGCTCTTGGCCCTGTTGGCGGCCTCGGCGGCCTCGCGGGCCTGGGCCATGGCCGCCTCGGTATGACGCCGCTCGGTGACGTTCTTCATCACCCCGATGACCCGCTCGGGCATGCCGGCGCGGTCGCGCAGGGTCTCGGCCACGCAGTCGACCCACACCTCGGCGCCATCGCGCCGCCGGATGCGGTATTCGGTGCGGAACGGCGCCTGCCGCTCCAGGTGGTCGTCCCACAGCCTGCCGACCCGCTCGCGGTCGTCGGGGTGGACGGCGACCAGCATGTCCTCGGCGAAGGCCTTGTAGGTGGGGATCTCGTCGTAGATCGAGGCCACGGCGCCGGTGGCGAACAGGCGCCGGTCCTTGAAGGACATCTCCCACACCACGCTTCCGAACATCTCCAGCGCCAGGGTCAGCCGCTGTTCGGAGCGGCGCACCGCCTCACGGGCGCGCACGACGTCGGTGATGTCGTGGCTGATCACCATGACCCCGCCGACCGCGCCGGCGCCGGTGAGCCAGGGCGCCATCTCGACCCGCCCGTGATAGGTCGAGCCGTCCGGCAGTTCGGCGATGACATGGTCGTCGCCGCAGGGTTCGCCCTTCAGGCAGATCCGGTAGAGCGGGGCGAGCGACCGGTTCCAGGGCAGGACGTCATAGATGCAGCGGCCGACGACCTCGTCTTCGCCCAGGCCGGTGCGCTCGCTCCAGCGCGGGCTGACCTTGAGGACGTTGAGGTCGCGGTCGAGCAGGGTCACGGCCACGGGCGCGTGGCGCAGCAAGCCCGCGACGACGGCTTCGGCCGCGGCGCTGGCGTCGAGCGTGCGGTCGAGCTCCTGGCGAAGGTCGCTGAGCTCCTGCCTAAGTCGCGCGGTCTCGTCCATTCTGGGCGGCGGCGTCCGGGTTTCGTCTCCGGCGACCCTAAGCTGAGCCGTATTAAATTTCCGTGCGAGGCCGAGTGCGTGCTTCGAGACGCGCGAGTTTCTCGCGCTCCTCAGCATGACGAGCTTTAGTGCGGTCCCACTTTCGTCATCCTGAGGAGCCGGATGAAATCCGGCGTCTCGAAGGACGCAGGTGGGCGTCGCCAGCCCTACGCCAATTTAATCTCGCGCAGGCGCTCGCGGAGGAAGCCGTCGGCGGTGATCGGCTGCGGGTACAGGTTCGGCCGCTCAGGCGTGACGCAGCCGGGCAGGGTCTCGATCAGATAGTCCGGGGCGAAGTGCAGGAAGAACGGGGTGGAGTAGCGCGCCGCCCCCCGCCGCTCCGGCGCCGGGTTGACCACCCGGTGGCTGGTCGAGGGCAGGACGTGGTTGGTCAGGCGCTGCAGCATGTCGCCGATGTTGCACACCACTCCGCCCGGCGGCGGGCTGACCGGCAGCCAGCGCCCGTCGCGGTCGAGCAACTCCAGCCCGGCCTCCTCCGCGCCCAGCAGCAGGGTGATGACATTGATGTCCTCGTGGGCGCCGGCCCGCACGTGGGGGCTGTCGGCCGGTACTGGGGGGTAGTGCAGCAGGCGCAGGATGCTGTTGCCCAGCCGCACCGGCTCGTCGAAGAAGGCGTCGTCGAGCTTCAGGTGGTGGGCGATGGCCCGCAGGACCCGTTTGCCCAGGCCGTCGAGGGCGTCGTACAGGCCGCCGACATAGGCCTGGAAACCCTCGATCTCCGTCGGCCACAGGTTGTCGGGCATGACCGCGCGATAGGGGTGGCCGGGGGGCAGGTCGCGGCCGACGTGCCAGAACGCCTTCAGGTCGTGCAGCCTGGCGCCCTTGGCGGTCTCGATGCCGAAGGGGGTGTAGCCGCGCTGACCCGCGCCGCCGGCGACGTAGTATTTGCGCTTTACCTCTTCCGGCAGGGCGAAGAAGGCCTTGGTGCGGGCGTTGGCGCCGTCGACCAGGGCCTGGTCGAGGCCGTGCTCGCCCAGCACCGCGAAGCCATAGCGCTCGAAGGCCGCGCCGATCTCGTGGCTGAACCGGTCGAAGTCCTGGTCGTAGAGTCGCAGGGATACCGGCTCGATCGACACGGGCGCTGCCCTCCTCATTTGCGCGACGGCAGATAGCGAGCGGGCCGGCGCCCGTCCACCGCAAGAGCAGCGAACTTCAAATTCGGCGCGCGATCAGTCATTAGAGGCCGATGAAGTTCCTCGACCAGTGCAAGATCTATGTGCGCTCCGGCAACGGCGGCGGCGGCGCTGTGTCGTTCCGGCGCGAGAAGTTCATCGAATACGGCGGCCCGGACGGCGGCGACGGCGGCAAGGGCGGCGACGTCTGGATCGAGGCGGTCGACGGCCTGAACACCCTCATCGACTATCGCTACCAGCAGCATTTCCGGGCCGAGACCGGCATCCACGGCATGGGCCGGCAGATGCACGGCGCCAACGGGGCGGACGTGGTGCTGAAGGTCCCGATCGGCACCCAGGTGCTGGAAGAGGACAAGGAGACCCTGATCGCCGACCTCGACCACGTCGGGGCGCGTTTCCTGCTGGCCAAGGGCGGCAACGGCGGCTGGGGCAACACCCGCTTCAAGGGCCCGATCAACCAGGCCCCGCGCCACGCCAACCCCGGCCAGGAGGGCGAGGAGCGCTGGATCTGGCTGCGGCTGAAGCTGATCGCCGACGCCGGCCTGGTCGGCCTGCCCAACGCCGGCAAGTCGACCTTCCTGGCCGCCACCTCGGCCGCTAAGCCCAAGATCGCCGCCTATCCCTTCACCACCCTGACCCCCAACCTGGGCGTCGTCGACCTGTCGGCCGAGGAGCGCTTCGTCCTGGCCGACATCCCCGGCCTGATCGAGGGCGCCTCCGAAGGGGTCGGCATCGGCACCCGCTTCCTCGGCCACGTCGAGCGCTGCGCCGTGCTGATCCACCTGGTGGACGGGACCCAGGACGACGTCGGCGCGGCCTACCACACGGTCCGCGACGAACTGGTCGCCTATGGGGAAGGCCTGGAGGACAAGTTCGAGATCGTGGCGATCAACAAGATCGACGCCATGGATCCCGAGTCGCGCCTGGAAAAGGCGGCCGAGCTGGAGGCGGCCTGCGGCAAGCCGGTGGCCTTCGTGTCGGGGGTTTCCGGCGAAGGCGTGCGCGAACTGCTGCGCGCGGCCCTGGCCAAGATCCGCGAGGGGCGGGTGCTCACCGCCGCCGAGCGCGGGGCGCCGAGCGGGGACTGGCGCCCGCAATGACCGGCTCCAATCCCCTGGCGCTCACCCGGCGCCTCGTGGTCAAGGTCGGTTCCTCCCTGGTCGTCGACGACGGGACCGGCAAGGCCGACGCCGCCTGGCTGGCCATGCTGGCCGCCGACTGCGCGCGCTTGCGCAAACGCGGCTGCGACGTGCTGATCGTCTCGTCCGGTTCGGTGGCCCTGGGGCGCCGGCGGCTGGGGCTCGGCCGCCGCAAGCTGTCGCTGGAAGAAAAGCAGGCCGCCGCCGCCGCCGGCCAGTCGCTGCTGATGCGGGCCTGGGAAGAGGCCTTCGAGTCGCACCAGATCGGCGTGGCCCAGGTGCTGCTCACCCGCGACGATACCGAGGTGCGGCGCCGCTGGCTGAACGCCCGCGCCACGGTCGAGACCCTGCTCGGCCTGGGCGCCGTGCCGGTGGTCAACGAGAACGACACCGTGGCGACCGAAGAGATTCGCTATGGCGACAACGACCGCCTGGCCGCGCGGGTAGCCCAGATGATCGGCGCCGACCTGCTGGCCCTGCTGTCCGACGTCGATGGGCTCTACACCGCCGACCCGCGCAAGGACCCGGCCGCCAGACACATCCCCCTGGTCGGCGACATCACCGGCGAGATCGAGGCCATGGGCGGCGGCCGCAACGACGAGGCCGGGGTCGGCACCGGCGGCATGGCCACCAAGATCGCGGCGGCCAAGATCGCCCACGGGGCCGGCTGCGCCACCCTGATCGCGCTCGGCCGCCGCGAGGACGGCCGCCCGCCGCTGGAGGCGGTCGAGCAGGGCGGACGGGCCACGGTCTTCGCCCCCCACGCCACCCCGGCGGCGGCCTATAAGCAGTGGATCGCCGGCGCGCTCGCTCCCCAAGGCGCCCTGGTCGTCGACGCCGGCGCCGCCGCCGCCCTGAAGGCCGGCAAGTCGCTGCTGCCGGCGGGCGTGCGCGCGGTCGAGGGCGAGTTCACCAAGGGCGACGCCGTCGTGGTCAAGGACGAAGGGGGCCGCGAGATCGCCAGGGGCCTGGCCGCCTACGGCGCCAGCGACGCCCGCGCCATCCAGGGCCGCCGTTCCGACGCCATCGAGGCGGCGCTGGGCTATGCCGGCCGCGGAGAGCTGATCCACCGCGACGACCTGGTGCTGGTGGGGAGCTAATCTTTATTTCCGCGCGGATGAGCGGCTTCAAGATATCTAGCGGCCAAACGCCGGACCCAGGCCGCCCGGCAGCGTATCCCTGGGCGGCGGCGCGGCCTTGGGAGCCGTCTCACAGGTCACGGCGGCGTTGAACGGCAGCCGCTGACCCGCGATCTCCAGGTCGGGAAGCAGGGCGGGAAGCGTGGCGATCTCGCCCTTTTCCAGGGCGGAGGTCAGGCCTTCGCAATGGACGCCCTCATAGCGTCCGGCGAGCCTCCAGCGGCCGTCCTTGAGGGCGAAGGCGGCCAGATACGAATCCTGCGAGACCAGCACCTCGGGCGCGCCGTCGCCGTCCAGGTCCTTGGGGTACAGCTTGCAGGCGGCCGGTCCGTTCAGACAGCCGATGGCGCTGGCCTCTTCGACGGTGAAGGCCTGGCGGCGGAAGCTGTCCGGCAGGACGGCGCCTGCGGGGCGCACCTCGGCGCCCGTGAAGGCCTTGGCGGCTTCCGGCGCCCGGGCATAGCGGTTGGTCTCGGCCTGCATCCCGCGCGCGGCCACGGCGATCTGCGGGTTCGGGGACTTGGCCAGATCTGCAAGGGCCTGTCGGCCGAAGCGCCCGGACTGGAAGCGCAGGAAGCGGAAGTCGAACTGGTCGACCGTAGTCCGGCCGCTGTTCAGGCGCGCGGTCTGGTCGGCGACGGCGAGGCGGGTCGGGTCGGCGACGGGGGACAGCAGCAGCAGGATCGCCGCCAGCATGGCGATGGCCGCCACGACATTGACCGTCTCGACCCGCCGCAGCCAGGGCCCGCGCCGGACGGCGGCCCAGGCGTAGCCGAGGGCGTAGAGCGCGGCCACCACCAGCACCGCCACGCTGACCACCCGCTCTGTGGTCAGGCCGTACTGGCCGATGCGCAGGGCCGTGGCCCAGGCGGCCAGGGCGGTCAGAGGGACCAGCAGGACGGCGGCGAGGCGTCCCGACCAGCGCAGCACCCGGGGCAGCAGGTCCCGCTCCTGGCCGTCCTGATAGGCGGCGTTGATCAGCACGATCAGGACGGCGGCGGACGAGAGCAGGATCTGCGCCGCCCGCCGCGTGGCCCACAGGGGCTCGACCCCGGTGAAGACGAGGGCGACGAGGAAGGCCGCCGTCAGCCCCGCCATCAGCGGCAGCAGCCAGGCCAGCAGGGTCAGGCCGACGGTGCGCACGCCGCGGATCAGGCCGGGGCGCACGTCGGTCAGCTGTACGGCGGCGGCGAAGGCTGTGGCGGTCACCGGCGAGATGAACCAGGTCTTCTTCAGCAGCTCGCCGAAGCCCTTGATGCCGATCAGGTCGAACAGGGCCGCGCCCAGGAACAGCACGCCCCAGAAGACGGCGGTGAAGGCGATCGACAGCGCCAGCTGGAAACCGTGGCGCCAGGCGTCCTCGAACCGGGCCTGGTAGCTCGGGTGCAGGCGGCGCTCGCGGTCGGCGGGCTCGATAAGGTGGTGGGCGATGTAGAGGACGACGCCGCCGAAGAAGATCAGCTGGGGGCTCGGCCACTGGCGGCGGGTGACGAGGTTCTCGAAGGGCTCGCGCCACAGGTCATAGACCGCCAGCCCGGCCAGGACGGCGGCGGCGGCGACGGTCCACCCCACCAGGGTGCGGGTGCGCATCCGGCCCAGCCCGGCCAGCAGGATCAGGGGCGGGAAGGCGACGATCATCACCAGGGCGGCGAAGAGCTGGGGGTTGTCGGTCCCAAAGGCGCCCTTCGACGCCTCGATCAGCATCCAGGCGGCGATCCCCTGGACAAGGCCGATGCCGAGCCGCAGCCACAGGGTCGGCTGGCTGGCCTCCCGCTCATCGGTCATCGCCATGGATGGGTCTCCCCGGTGCGTGCTTCGAGACGCGCAAGCTATGCTCGCGCTCCTCAGCATGACGAATATCAGTGCAGTCGAACCCCGCTCGTCATCCTGAGGAGCCGGATGAAATCCGGCGTCTCGAAGGACGCAGGCGCGTACTGCAGCAGGCCTTTGCAGCGAAGCTTAGCCTAGCCCGCGTAAGGCGCGAAGGCGGCGATGACCTGCAGATAGGCGTCGCGCTTGAATGGCACGACCAGGTCCGGCGCCTCGTGGATGCTGGCCCAGCGCCATTCCTCGAACTCCTGCGGCGGGTGGGCGTTCAGGTCCACCTCGGCGTCGTCGCCCACGAAGCGGAAGGCGAACCAGGCCTGGCGCTGGCCGCGAAAGCCGCGCGCCTTCTTAGAGCTCTGGAAGTCGGCCGGGAAGTCGTAGGCGATCCATTCCTCGATGCGGCCGATCAGGCTGACCGAGGTGACGCCGGTCTCCTCGTACAGCTCGCGGCGGGCCGCGGCTTCCAGGTCTTCGCCGGGGTCGACGCCGCCTTGCGGGAACTGCCAGGTGTGCGGACCCTGGGAATGGGCGCGCTTGCCCAGCCACACGCGGCCCCGGGCGTCGAAGAGGACAATGCCGACATTGTCGCGGTAGGGACGGGTCTCGCTCACCGCCTGGCGATAGCAGAGGCCGGGGCCAGCTGATAGCCGCGACCGGCCAGGCCCTGCGACCAGCGGATCACCGCCTCGATGGTGACCGGATAGGCGAAGCCCGCGCCGATCGACTGGCCGCGCTGCAGGGCGGCGGCCTCGAGCGACTGTAGCTGGCGGTCGATGGCCTCGCCGGAGAGCTGCTCGTCGACGACCGTGTCGGCGGAGGCCCGCGGCAGGCCGGCCCCGGCGCGCCGGGGCGCCGAGCCGTCGTCGAAGAAGCCGAGGCCCCGGCTGCGCAGGGCGCCCAGGAAGGCGTTCATGCCGGCGTCGGCGGTCAGGAAGCGGCCGCCCAGATAGTTGGTGACGGCGAAGTAGCCGGTGGCCCGGGCCAGCAGCCATTCCAGGCGCTTGACGGTCTCTTCCGGCCGGGCGGTGGCCATCAGGGTCGAGGGGCCAGGATCGTTGTTGGGATAGTCGAGCGGCTCCATCGGGATCTCGAGCATCACCTCATGGCCGTCGGCGCGGGCGAGGTCGATCCACCCTTGCAGCCCGTCGGCATAGGGCACGAAGGACAGGGTGATCTCGGGCGGCAGGCGCTCGATGGCGCTGCGGGTCGCCCCGGCGTTGAGGCCAAGACCGCCGACCACCAGGGCGATGCGCGGCTTGCCGGTGTCGCGGAACGGGCGGGCGTAGGCCTGGAACGGGGTCTTGCCGTCCTTGCCGATGATGGGCAGCAGCCCGCCGGGGCCCGGAGCGGACAGGCCGGCGATCGGCGCGGCGGGGAGGGGCGGGCCCAGCGGCCGGGGCGCCGAGCGCGCACCCGCGCCGCCCATGGTCGCGCCCTGGGGCAGGGTGATCACCGCTTCGCCGCTGATAGGGGCCAGAGGATCGGCCGGCGCGCCGGGCATCAGCACATCCTGCCCCGGGGCCAGGGTGTCGAGGGTCACGCCGTTCGGCCCAAGCTCGCCGGGCAGGCCGCCGGCCGGGCCGCGCAGGGGCCCCTCGTGCGGCTTGGCGCCGGGGACCTGCAGAGGGATGCGCAGGCTGGGCGCGCCGGCGTGCGGGTCGCCGGTCACCAGGATCAGCGCGGCTGCGGAGGCGAGGAACAGCAGGCCCGCCCCGCCGGCGCCCAGATAGGGGTTGGCGATGGGGTTCAGCCACGCGGGTACGCCAGCCGGCTGAGGCTTGGCGACGGGGGGGGCTGCGGGTTTCTTGGCGAACATTGGTCTTACGGGAATCGCACTCGGAACTGGTCCCCCGGACCCTCGGCGATCATGGTTAACAAAGCGAAACCGTTGACCGCACGGCTCGCCCGCGCGAAGCGGAGAGGATGAGCCTTCCCGACTGCCGCCTCTATCTGATCACGCCCCCCCGGCTGCCCGACCTCGCCGCCTTCGCCGGCGCCCTCGAACAGGCGCTGCAGGGGGGCGACGTGGCGGCGCTGCAGGTGCGGCTGAAGGACGTGCCCGACGCGGAGATCGCCCTTGCGGTGGCCGCGATCCAGCCGGTCGCCCAGGCCCACGACGTGGCGGTCATCCTCAACGACCGGCCGGACCTCGCCGCGCAGCTCGGCTGCGACGGGGTGCACATCGGCCAGGAGGACGCCAGCTTCGCCGAGGCGCGCAAGGCGATGGGCAAGGACCGCATCGTCGGGGTCACCTGTCACGACAGCCGCCACCTGGCGATGGAGGCGGCCGAACAGGGCGCCGACTACGTCGCCTTCGGCGCCTTCTTCGAGACCGGCACCAAGGCGCCGAAGACCCGGGCCGAGGTCGAGCTTTTGACCATCTGGCAGGAAAGCATGCAGACGCCCTGCGTCGCCATCGGCGGCATAACGGTCGAGACGGCCCGGCTGCTGGCGGCGGCCGGCGCCGATTTCCTGGCCGTGTCGGCGGGGGTCTGGGCCCATCCGGAAGGGCCACGCGCGGCCGTCGCGGCCTTCAACGCCGAGATCGCGGCGGGGGTCGCCGAGCGCCCGCGCCTTGCCTGAGCGGGTCCCGGTCGATAGAGCCATGCGCCCATGAGCACCCCCTCCGCCCTCCTCCAGGTCATGCAGGCCGCCGTTCGCAAAGCCGGCCGCAAGCTGGCGCGGGATTTCGGCGAGGTCTCCGAACTCCAGGTCTCCAAGAAGGGCCCCGCCGACTTCGTCTCCGCCGCCGACACCAAGTCCGAGGAGGTTCTGGTCGAGGAGCTGACCAAGGCCCGGCCCGGCTACGGCTTCCTGGCCGAGGAGCGTGGGGTCGTCGAGGGCACCGACAAGACCCACACCTGGATCATCGACCCGCTCGACGGGACGACCAACTTCCTGCACGGCATCCCGCACTTCGCCATCACGGTCGCGCTCGAGCGCGAGGGGGCCGTCGTGGCGGGGGTCACCTACAACCCCGTCACCAACGAGCTGTTCTGGGCCGAGAAGGGCAAGGGCTGCTTCCTCAACGACAAGCGGCTGCGGGTGGCGGGGCGCAAGACCCTGATCGAATCCGTCCTGGCCACCGGCATTCCCTTCGCCGGCAAGGCGGGCCACGGCCAGTTCCTCAAGGAGCTGCACCAGATGAGCCAGCGGGTCGCCGGTGTGCGCCGCTTCGGCTCGGCCGCCCTCGACATGGCCTATGTCGCCGCCGGCCGTTTCGACGGCTACTGGGAGCGGGACCTCAAGCCGTGGGACCTCGCGGCGGGCGGGCTGATGGTGCTGGAGGCGGGCGGGGCGGTCTCGAACGCCGACGGCGGCCCCTTCGTCCTGGCCGAAGGCTCCGTCTGCGCCACCAGCCCCGAGCTGGCCCCCCTGATCCTCGAGCGGATCAAGGCGGCGAACTGATTTTTCCGGTCATCCCGGCGGAAGCCGGGACCCAGGCTTTTTTGTAAGAATGGGTGCGGCCGCCTAAACCTGGGTCCCGGCTTCCGCCGGGATGACCGGTGAAGGGTCCTCCCCCGTCCCGAACTGCAGCGCGGCCAGGCGGGCGTAGAGCCCGCCGCGGGCGGCGAGGTCGTGGTGGCGGCCCTGGTCGACCACCTTGCCGCCGTCGATGACCACGATCCGGTCGGCGCGCAGCACCGTGGCGAGGCGGTGGGCGATGACCAGGGTGGTGCGCCCGGTCATGGCGTCGTCCAGGGCGTGCTGGACCAGGCGCTCGTTTTCGGCGTCCAGGGCGCTGGTCGCCTCATCGAGCAGCAGGATCGGCGCCGAGCGGACCAGGGCCCGGGCGATGGCCAGCCTCTGCCTCTGACCGCCCGACAGGGTCTTGCCGCGCTCGCCCAGGGTCTCGTCGAAACCCTGCGGAAGCGCGTCGAGGAAGCCCTCGGCCTCCGCGGCCCGGGCGGCGGCGCGCACCGCCGCGTCGTCGGCGTCTTCGCGGCCGAAGCGGATGTTCTCCAGGGCCGAGCCGGAAAACAGGGGCGCGTCCTGGGCGACCAGGGCGATGCGCTGGCGCAGCTCGCGGGGGTCGGCGTCGCGCAGGTTGACCCCGTCGATGCGCACCGCCCCTTCCTGCGGGTCATAGAAGCGAAGCAGCAGGCGCAGCACCGTGCTCTTGCCGCCCCCGGAGGGGCCGACCAGGGCGACGGTCTCGCCCGGCTCGATCTTCAGCGAAAAGCCATGCAGGGCCGCCAGCTCGGGGCGGCCGGGATAGGCGAAGGTCACGTCCTGGAAGGCGATCTCCCCCCGGGGAGGGTTAGGCATGGGGACGGGCGTGGCGGGGGCCTGCACCTCCGGCTCGGTGGAGAGCAGCTCGCCGATGCGCTCCAGGGCGCCGGCGGCCTTCTGCACCTCGCCCCAGGTCTCGCCGAGATTGCCGACCGCGCCGGCGGCCAGGACCGACAGGAAGACGAATTGCACCAGGGCGCCGCCGGTCAGGGTCCCGTTCAGCACCGAGTGGGCGCCCATCCACAGCACCAGGGCGACGGCCCCGAACACCAGGCCGATGACCAGGGCGGTCAGGCTGGCCCGGGCGCGCACCCGGGCGAGGGATGCGGCGAAGGCGTTGTCGATGGCCTCGCCGAAGCGGGCCGCCGAGCTCGCCTCGCGGCCGAAGGCCTGGACGGTGTCGATGGCGTCCAGCTGCTCGCCGGCGAAGCCCACAGCCTCGGCCAGGCGGTCCTGGGCCTGGACCGACAGCCGGCGCACCCGGCGGCCGAAGACGATCAGCGGCAGGACCAGCACCGGCACGATGACCAGCACGCCCAGGGTCAGTTTCGGGCTGACGATGGTGAGCAGGATCAGGGCGCCGATCAGGGTCAGGAGATTGCGCAGGGCCACCGAGGCCTGCTGGCCGACCAGGGTCTCGACGATGGTGGTGTCGGTGGTCAGGCGCGACAGGATCTCGCCGGTGCGCAGCTTGAGGAAGATGGCCTGATCCAGGGTCAGGACATGGGCGTGCAGGCTCTTGCGCAGGTCGGCCGTGACCCGCTCGCCCAGCTTGTTGACGAAATAGACGCGGCAACCGGTCGCGATCGCCAGCACCACCGCCACCGCCATGAGGGCGAGGAACCAGTGGTTCAGCTCGGTCAGGGAGCGGCCATGGAAGCCGTTGTCGACCACGAGGCGGGCGGCCCAGGTCATGGCCAGGGTCGCGCTGGCCGAAGCGATCAGGGCCAGCCCCGCCGCCATGGCGTCGCCCCGGTGGGCCCAGACGAAGGGCAGCAGGCGAGCCAGGGGCTTGAGCGAGCGGCTGCGCGGTCGCCGCGCCGCCCCTTCGGCCAGCTGGGCGGCCAGGGCGGCGCCCGGGCCCGGCCGGGCGCCCTGGCCCCTGTTGTCGACGTCACTCATAAACCTGTCCCGAAATCGCGTAAGAACCGCCCCTTGCGGTAGGGGCGGTGTGTCGTGTAAACGCTCCGGCCTCTGGAGCCCGCCCCCGCGGGCTTTCGACGTTTGCGAGCGCGCCGCCCTGGCGCATCCGCGACCCAAGCCCGTTGGACCGCCGATGAAACAAGACCTGCACCCGGACTACCATTTCATCACCGTGGTGATGACCGACGGCACCACCTACCAAACGCGCTCGACCTACGGCAAGGAAGGCGCGGTGCTGAACCTCGATATCGACCCCAAGACGCACCCGGCCTGGACCGGCGGCAACTCGGCCATGCTCGACCGCGCCGGCCGCGTCTCGCGCTTCAACTCCAAGTTCGCCGGCTTCGTCCGCAAGTAGCGCGGCGCTACGCCGACCCAGCAAAAAGGCCGGCTCCTCGCGGGGCCGGCCTTTTCCTTGTCTGCCTGGAGCCGCCGCTAGATGTAGCGGCGGAGCGAGCGGGCCAGTTCGGCGCCGTCGGAGCGCTTGCCCTTCTTGATCGCCGGCTGGTAGGCGAGCCGCGCGTGCTCGTTGCAGTAGGGGCCGTCGCCGTCGTGGCCCGTGCGGCGGCCGCAGAAGGTGAAGCCGTCGGTGGACGGATCGCCGATCGGCCACTTGCACATGTGGGCGCCCAGCGTCAGCACCGTCGCCGAGCCCGGTTCTTCCCGCACGGCGGGGAGGGACGGCATCGGGGCGGCCGCGGCGGCGGCGATGGGCTCGGCGCGGCGCGGCTGATGCACGGCGGCCATGGCGGGCCGCGGCGCGCGCGGAGCCTTGAACACGGTGCGGGCCGGGGCGGCGGGCGTGGCCCGGCCCGAGAGGCCCAGGCGGTGCACCTTGCCGATCACAGCGTTGCGGGTGACCCCGCCCAGCTGTTTTGCGATCTGGCTGGCCGAAAGACCCTCCAGCCAGAGTTTCTTCAAGGAAGCGACCCGATCATCGGTCCAGCCCCCAACCGTTGCGCTCATCAGATCAGCCTCCCGCCTTGGAGACCCGGCGAATGCCGGCGCCTAGATATTGTGTTTGCCGCCAGAGCTACTGCCCACGCGCCACTAGATTTAGCGCTTAAACGAGCTCCGGCCGCAATAGGTGGCGCCCTATCTGTCCACAGAGAACTAGATGTTGATTCGGTTTATCGCATCCGGTGGCGCCTATCGCCCGGTTGCGCCGCCGCAAGACGGAGCGCATCTGAGGGCCATGAACCTCCAAACCCCGATCACGGTGGAGCCCGGGGCGACGCTGAAGGCGCTCGGCTTCCGCACCAGCTATGGCGTCAACTGGCTGGGCCTGCAGACCCTGTACCTGCGCGAGGTGCGCCGGTTCTGGAAGGTCGGGGCCCAGACGGTGGCGGGGCCGGTGGTCACGGCCCTGCTCTACATGATGATCTTCACGGTCGCCATGAGCGGCGGGCGCCCCCCGATCGACGGCTTCTCGGTGGCGGTGTTCGTCGGCCCCGGCCTGATCATGATGGGGGTGTTGAACAACGCCTTCCAGAATTCCTCCTCGTCGCTGATGCAGTCGAAGATGAACGGGACCGCGCCCGACTTCCTGACCCCGCCCCTGTCGCCGATGGAGCTGACCGCGGGGTTCACGGCGGGGGCGATGACCCGGGGGATCCTGGTCGGGTTCGTCACCGCCGCGGCGGTGTGGCCCTTCTCGCGCTTCAACATCGCCCACCCCTGGGCCGTGGTCTATTTCGCCCTGATCGCCGCGCTGATCATGGCCGAGTTCGGGGTGCTGGCCGGGTTGTGGTCGCAGAAGTTCGACCAGATGGCGGCCCTGACCAATTTCCTGGTCACGCCGATGACCTTCCTGTCGGGCACCTTCTACCTGGTCGACCGGCTGCCCGAACCCTTCGCCACCATCTCCCACCTCAACCCGTTCTTCTATTTGATCGACGGGTTCCGCTACGGCTTCATCGGCAAGGCGGAGGGCTCGCTGTGGGTCGGGGTTCTGTTCTCGGCCGTGCTGGCGGTCGTTATGACCGCCGCGACCTGGCGAATGTTCGCCACCGGTTGGCGGTTGAAGTCCTGATCCTTCGAGGCGCCGATTTCACCCGGCGCCTCAGGATGGGCAAGAGCCGGTTTAATCCTCAGGCTGACGAGCGCGTCGCAAGGCGTGCGTCTCGAAGCACGCGACCCGATTGACATCGCCCGCGCGCGCGACCAAAACGCCGCCTCCCATAGTCCCCTGGCCCGCCGGCCCGGGGACTGTTCGCTTTGGGGGATAGGCCTATGTCCTCGCTCACGCCGACCGTTCCGCCCGACCACATCATGGGCGTGTACAACCGCGCTGCGGTGCTGTTCGAACGCGGCGAGGGCGTCCGCCTCTACACGGACACGGGCGAAGAATACCTGGATTGCGTGGCCGGCATCGCGGTGAACGCGCTCGGCCATGCGCACCCCAAGCTGGTCAAGGCGCTGACCGACCAGGCCCAGAAGCTCTGGCACATCTCGAACATCTTCAAGATTCCGGGGCAGGAGGCGCTGGCCAAGCGCCTCACCGACGCCAGCTTCGCCGACGTGGCCTTCTTCACCAACTCGGGGACCGAGGCGATCGAGCTCGCCCTGAAGATGGCCCGCAAATACCAGGTGGCGAGCGGCCATCCCGAGCGGATCGACGTGATCGGTTTCGAGGGCGCCTTCCACGGGCGGACCTATGCCGCCGTCTTCGCCGCCGGCAACCCGGCCTACACCGACGGCTTCGGGCCGGACCTGCCCGGCTACGTCCACCTGCCCTTCGGCGACCTGGAGGCGGTGGAGAAGGCGATCGGCCCCACGACCGCGGCCATCCTGATCGAGCCGGTGCAGGGCGAGGGCGGGGCCCGCTCGGCTTCGGACGCCTATCTGCAGGGTCTGCGCCGGCTGTGCGACGAGCACGGCCTGCTCCTGATGTACGACGAGATCCAGTGCGGCCTGGGCCGGACCGGCAAGCTGTTCGCCTATGAATATTCCGGGGCCCAGCCCGACGTGATCACCCTGGCCAAGGCGCTGGGCGGGGGCTTCCCGGTCGGCGCGTGCCTGGCCACCGCTGAGGCGGCCAAGGGCATGGTGGTCGGCACCCACGGCTCGACCTACGGCGGCAACCCGCTGGCCATGGCCGTCGCCCTGGCGGCGATCGAGGAGATCGACACGCCGCAGATGCTGGAGCACGTCCAGGAGCTGTCGCGCTACTTCACCCAGCAGCTTGAGGGGCTGCGCTCGCGCTTCCCCGACGTGGTTGCCGAGATTCGCGGCAAGGGCCTGCTGATCGGCATCAAGCTGCACGTCAACAACCGGGCCTTCATGCAGATGGCCCGGGACCAGAAACTGCTCATCGCCGGGGGCGGCGACAACTGCGTGCGGCTGCTGCCGCCGCTGATCATGACGCAGGACGACGCCCGGGAAGTGATCGAGAAGCTGGAGGCGGCCTGCGCCGTCGCCCAGGCCCAGGCGGTTTCGACCCAGGCTCAGGCGGGCCAGTCATGACCAGGGGGACCGAGGCCCGCCACTTCCTCGACCTGTGGCGGCTGGACGGCTCCACGATCCGCGCCATGCTCGACGAGGCCCACGCCCGCAAGGCCCGGCGCCAGGGCTGGCCCACCGGCCAGCCGGACGCCGACGCCCCGGCCAAGGGGCGGACCCTGGCGATGATCTTCGAGAAGAATTCGACCCGGACCCGCTTTTCGTTCGACGCGGCGATCCGCCAGCTCGGCGGCGACAGCATCATCACCTCGGCCAACGACATGCAGCTGGGCCGTGGCGAGCCGATCGGCGACACCGCCCAGGTGCTGTCGCGCATGGTCGACGCGGTGATGATCCGCGCCATCCGCCACGACGATGTGGAACGCTTCGCCAGCGTCGCCACCGTGCCGGTGATCAACGGCCTGACCGATCGCAGCCACCCGTGCCAGATCCTGGCCGACCTGATGACCTTCGAGGAGCATCGCGGCCCGATCGAAGGCAAGACCCTGGCTTGGGTCGGCGACGGCAACAATGTCTGCGCCAGCCTGATGCATGCGGCCGGCAAGCTCGGCTTCAACCTGCGCATCGCCTGTCCCGCCGACTATCATCCCGACCTGATGGACATGGAGCGCGGCTCCGGCGGCGGCTCGATCGAGATCAGCCAGGACGTGCGGGCTGTGGTGGTCGGGGCCGACTGCGTCCTGACCGACACCTGGGTGTCGATGGGCGACACCGACCACGACGAGCGGCTGGCCGCCTTCGAGCCCTATCAGGTCGACGCCGACCTGATGCGTCTGGCGGCCAATGACGCCATCTTCATGCACTGCCTGCCCGCCCACCGCGGCGAGGAGGTCACCGACGAGGTGATGGACGGGCCCCAGTCGGTGGTCTGGGACGAGGCGGAGAACCGCATTCACGCCCAGAAAGCCGTCCTGGCCTGGTGCTTCGGGGCCGTCGGCTAGGGCGCGTTCCGGTGAGGGTGCGTCGGCTCCCGCGTCAGGCGAAAGGCGCGCAAATGCCGCACGGTATGCGGCCGTTTGATCCGTTCCGGACTCAACGAACCAATGCCAAATGAGAAGACAGAACGCGGTCATCCGGCGCGCCACCGGCGTCGGCAGGACCGGTCAGGAGCAAGCCGTGTCCGATACCTGCGAAATCACCATCACCGCCGCCGACATCGAAGCCGAGCACCGTGCGGCCCTGGCCACCCTGACGCCTGACCAGCGCCGCGCCCTCGACCGGCTGGCCAACGCCCGTCAGCGCACCAACTTCAACGGCCGTTTCCCGCAGGAGAACCTGCAGGCGATCTTCGCCGCCGAAGCCGAGGCCCGCAGCCGCGCCGCCGCCTGATCCGGGCGGCTGAAACCGCCCCTTGGCGCGCCGCTGATTTTCAGGCGATAAGGCCCGGGGCTTTCAGGGCCGTGGGGGGCAGACAATGATTCGTGGACGGTTGACCGCGGTTGCCGCGGCGCTTGGATTGGCGGGCGCATTGTCGGCAGGTGCGGCGCAGGCGTCCGAGGCCTTCGTCGGGGTCTACGCCCACGACGTCACCTTCATCGGCGACGCGGTCGGCCTGGGCGCCGCCGGGCGCGAGGGCGGCGCGGATATCCACATCGGCTATCGCACCGGCCGCATCGACGCGCTGAAGTTCATCTGGCGGCCCCAGGTGCATGTGTTCGGCTCGATCAACACCGAGGGCACCTCCAACTTCATCGCCGCCGGCTTCAACTGGCGCATCCCGCTGGGCTCGAAGTTCTATTTCCGCCCGGGCATCGGCCTGGCCCTCACCGACGGCAAGACGGGCCTGCCCCCCGCCAATGTGGGCGGCCTGACGCCGCAGGAGCTCGCCCGCCGCACCAAGCTCTACTACACGCGCATCGACTTCGGCTCGCCCGTGCTGTTCGAGCCCGAGTTCGCCTTTGGGGTCGACCTGAGCGACCGCATTGCCGTGGAGGCCAGCTACACCCACCTGTCCAACGGTCAGATCTTCGCCCAGGGCAAGAACCAGGGCCTGGACGACGCCGGGGTGCGGCTGATCTACAAATTCGGCGCAAGGTAGGAATTTCCGCTCATCCCCGCGCGGAAGCGGGGACCCAGATCTTTGCAGGAGGCGCGGTCGCTCAAGCCTGGGTCCCCGTTTCCGCGGGGACGGGCGGAGGATTGCCGGTTGACGCCTCGCGCCGCACGGCCCATAGGCGCCCCCGCGTTACGAAAGGTTCTCAGCTTTGGCCAACGTCACCGTGGTCGGCGCCCAGTGGGGCGACGAGGGCAAGGGCAAGATCGTCGACTGGCTGTCGAACCGCGCCGACGTGGTGGTGCGGTTCCAGGGCGGTCACAACGCCGGCCACACCCTGGTGGTCGGCAACAGGACCTACAAGCTGTCGCTGCTGCCCTCGGGCGTGGTGCAGGGCAAGCTGTCTGTCATCGGCAACGGTGTGGTGGTCGATCCCTGGGCCCTGCTCGACGAGATCGCCCGCGTCGCCGCCCAGGGCGTCGACATCACCCCCGAGCTGCTGGTCCTCGCCGACAACGCCTCCCTGATCCTGCCCCTGCACCGCGACCTCGACGCCGCCCGCGAGCTGCAGGCGGGCGCCGGCAAGATCGGCACCACCGGGCGGGGGATCGGCCCGGCCTATGAGGACAAGGTCGGCCGCCGGTCCATCCGCGTCGCCGACCTGTCCGACCGCGCCGCGCTGGAGACCAAGATGGTCCGGCTGCTGGCCCACCACCAGGCCCTGCGCAGCGGCCTTGGCCTGCCCGAGGCCGAAGGCGAGGCGATCATTCAGAGCCTCCTCGAGGTCGCGCCGAAGATCCTGCCCTTCGCCCAGCCGGCCTGGCGCCTGCTCGACCAGGTCCGCCGCGACGGCCGCCGCATCCTGTTCGAGGGGGCGCAGGGCGCGCTGCTCGACGTGGACCACGGCACCTTCCCCTTCGTCACCTCGTCCAACACGGTCTCGGGCCAGGCGGCCGCCGGCTCGGGCCTGGGCCCGCGCTCGGTCGGCTTCGTGCTGGGCATCGTCAAGGCCTACACCACCCGCGTCGGGTCGGGTCCGTTCCCGACCGAGCTGGAGGACGACGTCGGCCGCCGGCTCGGCGAGCGCGGCCACGAGTTCGGCACCGTGACCGGCCGCCCGCGCCGCTGCGGCTGGTTCGACTCGGTGCTGGTGCGCCAGTCGGTCGCCATCAACGGCATCGATGGCATCGCCCTGACCAAGCTCGACGTGCTCGACGGCTTCGAAGAACTGAAGATCTGCGTCGGCTATGAGATCGACGGCCGCCAGCTCGACTACCTGCCCTCCGACCTCCGCGGCCAGGCGGCCGCGGCGCCGGTCTACGAGACCATGGAAGGGTGGAGCGAGAGCACGCAAGGCGCGCGCTCGTGGAAGGACCTTCCCGGGGCGGCGGTGAAGTACGTGCGCCGCATCGAGGAGCTGATCGGCGCGCCGGTCGCCCTGTTGTCCACCAGCCCCGAGCGCGAGGACACCATCCTCATGCGCGATCCGTTCCAGGCATGAGGGCGGATCATCACCAGTCCCGCGGACCAGACCACGGATCCAAACGCGCCCTCGGGTCCCGCCGGACCTAAGACGGCGGCGCAAGCGGCGCGTGAGCGGCGCGACATCGTCTCGGGCGCCGTCATGCCCGAAAAGCGTCTGCTCCGTTTCGTCGCCTCGCCTGACGGGGTCGTGGTGCCGGACCTCAACAGAAAGTTACCCGGCCGCGGCATGTGGGTCGAGGCGACCCGCGAGGCGGTGGATACGGCCGCGAGGAAGGGCCTGTTCTCCCGCGCGGCCAAGGCCAAGCTGAGCGCGCCGGCCGACCTGGCCGACCAGGTCGAAATCATGCTGTCCAAGCGTTGTCTGGACCGGCTGGGGCTTGCACGGCGGGCCGGGGCGCTTACCTGGGGTATGGACAAGGCTTCGGCCGCGATCCGCTCCGGCCAGGCCGCTTGGATGGTCGAAGCTTCGGACGGCGCCCCCGACGGGCGGCGCAAGATACTCCAGCTCGCAGCGAGCCAAACCCGCCCGCCTCGCCTATGCGGGGCCTTCACAAGCGAAGAATTGGGTTTGGCCTCAGGGTTGGGACATGTGATACACTTGGTCTTCCTTGCAGGGCGATGGGCCGAGCGCTGGACCGAAGAGATCGGGCAGCTGGCCGGTTTTCGCCCAATCCTCCCGACGAGTTGGGGCCTTCCGACGAGTGGGGGCGATCCGACAAGTTGGGGCGGGGAAGCCTGAGACAGGCGGGGATGCTGGTTAGGCGTCTCCCGTCCGTTTGGCGTTTTTGCGGTACGGCCGACGGCGGCCGTGCTGACGTATGGGTCTAGTCAACGGTTCGAATGAGCGACGGGAACGACAACGAAAACGGCCGCGGCGGCCCTGGCGGCGCTTCGGGTGGCAGGCCTCCGCTGACGCTGAAGCCGCGTGGCGGCTCGGTCAGCGCCGGCACGGTGCGGCAAAGCTTTAGCCATGGGCGCTCCAAGACCGTAGTGGTCGAGACCAAGCGCCGGGCGCCGCGCCCGGAGGGCGAGCGTCCCGTGCTGGACGTCCGTCCGCGCCCCGCCGCGCCGCCGCCTGCACCTGCCCGTCCAGCTCGAGGCCGACGAGCCCTCGCCCTCGCGCCTGGACCAGTACCGCCGCGCCCGCGTGCTGCCGTCCGGACGGGTGCGCCTGGTGGGCGGCCCCTC
>DAICXL010000015.1:32033-32285 GCA_027312185.1 Caulobacterales bacterium
GAACGGGCCGCCCGGCAACGGGCCCTGGAAGCCGCGCGGGTCGCCGAAGAGCGCCGCGTCGCCGCCGAGGCCGCCCGCCGCCAGGAAGACGAAGCCAGGAGCCGCGAGGCTCCCCCGGCTCCTGAGCCGGCCCCGGTCGCCGAGGCCGCGCCTGCGCCGGCCCCCGCTCCCGCTGCTCCGCCGGTCGCCGCCGCCCCTGCTGCTGCGCCCGTCGCCGCCGAGCCGGCCCCCGTGGCCGAGGCTGCGCCGCCG
>DAICXL010000160.1:0-2367 GCA_027312185.1 Caulobacterales bacterium
GACCCGTCCACCGCCTATGAGCCGCCGGACGAGGCCGCCGAGGAGGGCGGCCTGGATTTCGGACCTCGCCCGGGCTCGTACGAAAAGCCGCCCTACAACCCCGAGACCCAGAAGGCCTACGAGGAGACCGTCCGCAAGATGCTCGAAGGCATCGCCGCCGACGACGTCGGCGACTGCAAGCGGCCGCACGGCATGCCCCGCAACATGGGCGGCGCCCCGGGGCCGATGGAGATCTTCATCCTGCCCGACCAGGTGCGGATCACCTGGGACTGGTTCAACGAGACCCGCCGCATCTACACCGACGGCCGGCCGCACCCGACCGGCGACGACCTGACCATGACCTACTTCGGCCACTCGATCGGCCATTGGGAAGGCGACACCCTGGTGGTCGACACCGTCGCCATGCTGGGCGGCCAGTACGATCAGACCGGCGCCCCCTACAGCAACCAGGTCCATCTGGCCGAGCGGATCACCATGGTCGAGCCCGGCATCCTCGAAGACGTCATGACCATCACCGACCCGGTCCACCTGACCAAGCCCTGGGTGGTGACCCGCAAGATGCGGCGCATCCCCAACGACCCCAAGCTGATCATGGGCTCGTACTGCGAAGTGAACCGGGTGCAGGTGATCGACGGAAACCAGGTGCTGCAGATCCCCGGCCAGCCGCCGGTGCGCTGACCTCAGGCGCTGTGAGCCGTGACTTCGAAGCCGACGACCTGGGGATCGGCGTAAAGCGCCTGCGTCAGGGCGTCGGTGCCCAGCGCGCCATAGCTGCTGAGCTTGGCGCTGAATTCCACCGTGTCGTCCCGCAGCGTCTGGCTGACGCCCGCCGGCTTGAGGTCATGCGCCTTCATCATGGCCTCGAAGCCGGCCTGGGCCGGGCGGGATTCGCGCCGGTAGCGGATCTTCACGTCGGCGTAGCGCCGCTGCGGCAGCAGGGTCTGGGTCACGGCGATCGCGGCCAGCACCAGCAGAGTGACGAAGGCCCCGCCCAGAGCCAGGCCGTAGAAGCCGACGCCGAACAGTATCCCCAGCGCCGAGGTCATCCACAGCGACGCCGCCGTGGTCAGGCCCCGGATGCTGAACCCCTCGCGGAAGATCACCCCGCCACAGAGGAAGCCGATCCCCGTCAGGACGCCATGCGCCATGCGGACCGGATCGATGCGGATCATCTCCGGCGGTGTGTCGCTCAGCCAGCGGATCTGGTGCACCGCCGCCAGCATCAGCAGGGCCGAGGACAGGCAGACGAGAATGTGGGTCCGAAAGCCCGCTGGGCTGCCGCGGTATTCCCGCTCCAGCCCGATGACGGCGCCCGCCGCCGCCGCGCCGAGGGTTGGCCACAACAGGTCAGGGTTGATCAGGTTCATCGCTAGCCAATGACCCGGCGGGCATGGGGTTCCAGACAGGAAGCGGTCAGTCTACGGATAATTCCGCCGGCGACTTGCCGCGCAGGCTTGGGCCGCGTCAGGGCTTGGGCTGGGCCCTGGTGTTCACCGTGTTGGGGCCGCCGAAGGTGCGGCCTTCCAGGCCGGCGGTGCGGTTGAGGAAGGCCGTGATGTCCCCGCGCACCGCGCGGTCGGCCACCGGCGGCGAGGCCATCTTGGTGCCGGCGACATAGGCCTCGGGGCCGGCCAGGAAGATGTCGAGCGAGACGAGGTCCCAGGTCTGGGGCAGGTTCGCCATGCCGGCCGAATAGTCGTAGCCCTTCAGCGTGCCGGCCTGGCGGCCATAGGCGGTCTCCAGGTCGGGGCCGATGTCGCCGCCGGCGATGCGGGCGCCGACGCTGTGGCAGGCCGCGCAGCGGTCCTTGAAGGCGGCCTCGCCCTTCACCGGGTCGCCCAGCTTCACGTCGATGCCGCCCGCCGGCGGCGTGGTCAGCCTGGTCGCCACCCGGGAGAGCTGCGCGCGCGCCGGCGCGCCGGGGACGAGGCGCAGCACGCGCCCGTTGTCGTGGTCGGTCAGGACATAGATGCGGTCGTCGGGTCCGGTCCGCACGTCGCGGATGCGCTCGCCCAGGGCCAGCATCAGCCGCTCGCGCAGCACCACCTTGCCGTCCTCGATGCGCAGCCGTTCGACCGCGCGGCCGCCCAGGGTGCCGACGAAGTAGCTGCCGCTCCAGAACGGATAGGCCCGCCCGGTATAGCGGGCGATCCCCGACGGGGTGGGGGAGGGGGTCCAGACCAGCAGCGGCTGGTCGACGCCGGCCTGCGTCTGCAGGGGGCCGGCCAGGCTGCTCGAATAGTCGAAGCCCCAGGTCACGTTCGGCCAGCCGTAGTTGTGGCCGCGCGCGATCAGGTTGAACTCGTCGCCGCCCTTGGGGCCGGCCTCGGACTCATAGACCGCGCCGCTCTGGGGGTCCTGGTAGAG
>DAICXL010000161.1:0-2364 GCA_027312185.1 Caulobacterales bacterium
GACCGAGGCCTGGCGATGTCGCCGATCGGCGTGGTCGCCCTGCTCGTTCCGGCCATGCTGACGCCGAGTCTCCGAACCCGACGGCGGTGATTCCAGCCCACCCGCGAACAGAGGCGGATGCGTGCGCAACAGATGACGTTGAAAGCTTCGCAGGCGGATTTAGCCCCCGGGCAGCCGGCTCAACGGGGATCAGGACCTGTGGATCGGCGTGGAAAAGGGACCCCGTTAGCGGTGTGATCGGCGTCGAATAAGGACCCCTCATTCCTGAGGTCTAACGGTGGCGGCTTGGCGGATGTCAGGCGGCGAGTTCGGGATGTTGGTGTTGGAGACGGTGTTGAGGATCCGGCGCGAGTTTGCGTCCGGCAAGGCGATCAAAGCGATCGCGCGTGACCTTCGATTGTCGCGCAAGGTGGTTCGCAAGGCGATCCGGGAGCCGGATGCGGAGTTCGCCTATCGGCGGGCGGTGCAGCCGTTGCCGAGGCTGGGACCGTTCCAGGCCAGGCTCGATGAACTGCTGGAAGAGGACGAGGCGCGGCCGCGGCGCGAGAAGCTGCGGATGACGCGCGTCCATGACCTGCTGCTGCGCGAGGGGTTCGACGGGTCGTACGACGCGGTCCGGCGCTACGCGGCGGGGTGGCGGCTGAAGCGACGCCGGGGCGTGGCGGACGCACCTTCGTTCATCCCGCTGATGTTCAGGCCGGGCGAAGCCTACCAGTTCGACTGGAGCCACGAGGACGTGGAGATCGCGGGCAAGCCGATGCGGGTGAAGGTGGCGCACATGCGACTGTGCGCGTCACGCGCGATCTATGTTCGGGCCTATCCGCGCGAGACCCAGGAGATGCTGTTCGACGCGCACGCGCGGGCGTTCGCCTTCTTCGGCGGGGTGCCGACACGCGGAATCTACGACAACATGAAGACGGCGGTGACGACGGTCTTCACGGGCAAGGACCGGGTGTTCAATCGGCGCTTCCTGGTCATGGCGAGCCACTACATGGTGGAGCCGACGGCCTGCTCGCCGGCGGCGGGCTGGGAGAAGGGCCAGGTCGAGCACCAGGTCCAGACGGCCCGGGGACGGTTCTTCCAGCCGCGCCTGCGCTTCACCAGCCTGGAGGAGCTCAACGGCTGGCTGGAGGCCGAATGCCGTCGCTGGGGCGAGTTGCGCCAGCATCCCGAGCAGAAGGAGCTGACGGTCGCCCAGGCCCTGGCCGCCGAGCGGCCGGCGCTGCAGCCCATGCTGGGCCCGTTCGACGGCTTCCACGAGAGCGAGCACGCGGTGACCGGGACCTGCCTGATCAGCTTCGACCGCAACCGCTACTCGGTGATGGCCAGGGCCGGGCGACGCACGGTGCAGGTCCGCGCCTATGCCGACCGGATCGTCGTGCGCTGCGAGGGAGAGGTCGTGGCCGACCATCGCCGGTTCTTCGGTCGAGACCGCACCCTCTACGATCCCTGGCACTACCTGCCGGTGCTGGCGACCAAGCCCGGCGCCCTGCGCAATGGCGCGCCGTTCCAGGACTGGGAGTTGCCGCCGGCGCTGGCGCGCCTGCGCCGCAAGCTGGGTGCGGGCGACGAGGCCGATCGCCGGTTCGTGCGGGTGCTGGCGGCGGTCCTGGAAGACGGCCTGGAGCCGGTGGAGGCTGCCGCGCGCGAGGCCCTCGCCGCCGGGACCGTCAGCGACGACGTCATCCTCAACATCCTGGCGCGGCGGCGCGAACCGCCCCGGCCGTTGAGCATCGTCACGCCAGAAGACCTGGCGCTGCGGCATCCGCCTCAGGCCGACTGCACCCGCTACGATAGCCTGCGAGGCCTGCATGCAGCGGCATGAGATGATGGCGGCCCTGACCGGCCTGGGCCTGAAGGGCATGGCCGGCGCCTTCGACGAGGCGGTCACCACGGGCCTGCAGCGCAAGCGCACGACCATGGAGATCCTGGCCGACCTGCTCCGCGCCGAGACGACCCACCGGCATGCGGCTTCCATCCGTTACCGGATGGCGGCGGCCAAGCTGCCGGCCGTGAAGGACCTCGACGCCTTCGTGTTCGACGACACGCCGATCAACGAGGGGCTGGTGCGCTCGCTGCACAGCGGCGCCTTCCTGGCGAACCGGCGCAACATCGTGCTGGTCGGCGGGACAGGCACGGGCAAGACCCACCTGGCCACCGCCATCATCGCCAACGTCGTGCGCGCCGGCGCCCGGGGCCGCTACTTCAACACCGTCGACCTGGTGAACCGACTCGAGGAGGAGACCCGCTTGGGCAAGGCCGGCGCGCTGGCGGCCCACCTCTGCCGGCTCGACGCCGTGGTCCTGGACGAGCTCGGCTACCTGCCGTTCGCCCGCTCGGGCGGCCAGCTGCTGTTCCACCTGA
>DAICXL010000162.1:0-2084 GCA_027312185.1 Caulobacterales bacterium
CGTTTCATCACCTTCGAAGGCGGGGAGGGGGCGGGCAAGTCGACCCAGGCCCGCCGCTTGGCCGAACGCGTTCGGCAATTTGGCCGCGAGGTGGTGCAGACGCGCGAGCCCGGCGGCTCGCCCGGCGCCGAGGCCCTGCGCGGGCTGCTGCTCGAGGGCGCGGCCGACCGCTGGTCGCCCACCGCCGAGACCCTGATGATGTACGCCGCCCGGGCCGACCACCTGGAGCGCACTATCCGCCCGGCCCTCGCCGCCGGGGCCTGGGTGGTCTGTGACCGCTTCTACGACTCGACCCGAGCCTACCAAGGCGCCGGCGGCGGGGTTTCCGCCGGCCTGATCGCGCAGCTGGAGCGCTCGGTGGTCGAAGGCGACCGCCCCGACCTGACCCTGATCTTCGACCTGCCGGTCGAGACGGGCCTGGCCCGCGCCGCCGCCCGCGCCGGCGGCGAGGCGCGCTTCGAGGCCAAGGGCGAGGCCTTCCACCAGCGCCTGCGCGCCGAGTTCCAGACTATCGCCGCACGCGAGCCCGACCGCTGCGTCCTCATCGACGCCGCCGCTCCCATGGATGTGGTGGAGCGCGCGGTGTGGGCCGCCGTCGCCCCCCGCTTCGATCTGCCCCCGCTCTGATGGCCGACCCGGTCCTGCATCCCCGCGACAGCTATCGGCTCGCAGACATCGAGGCGCCGGCCCAGGCCATCGCCCAGGCCGCCGCCCGCGGCCGGCTGCACCATGCCTGGCTGCTGACGGGGCCGGAGGGGGTGGGCAAGGCCAGCTTCGCCTACCGGGTCGCCCGCTGGCTGCTCGGCGCCGTTCCCGACGCCTCCTACGGGCCGCTGGGGGCCAGCCCCGACGACAAGGTCTCGCACCTCGTCGCCTCCCAGTCCCACCCGGACCTGATGGTGCTGGAGCGGGAGGAGGGCAAGAAATCGATCCCCGTCGACGAGGCGCGGCGACTGCCGGACTTCTTCTCGACCAGCCCGGCGCTGTCGCCCTATCGCGTGGCCATCGTCGACGCCGCCGACGACCTCAACGTCAACGCCGCCAACGCCGTGCTGAAGACCCTGGAGGAGCCGCCGCCCCGCGGCGTGCTGCTGCTGGTCTCCCACGCGCCCGGGCGGCTCCTCCCTACCATCCGCTCGCGCTGCCGCCGCCTGGCCTTCAACGGCTGGGACGACGCGCGCCTGACCGCCTTTGTCGAAAACCGCACCGGCCTTTTCGGCGACGACGCGGCGCGGGTCGTCCATATGGCCAAGGGGGCGCCCGGGCGGGCCCTGCAACTCGCCGCCGGAGACGCCCTGGCCGTCGATGCGGCGGCCCAGCGGCTGCTGGCCAGCCTGCCGCACGGCGACGAGGGCCAGCTGCTCGCCCTGGCCGACGGGTTCCGGGGCGGGGAGGGGGCCAACCGTTTCTCCCTGCTGTTCGAGCGCCTCGCCGACCGGGTCCGCCAGGCCGCTGTGCAGGCGGCGCTCGGCGGCGCGGCGGGGGAGGGGGTCGAGGCCTGGGCCACGGCCTGGGAACGGCTGGAGGCCCTGCCTGCCCGGGTCGAGGCCCTGAACCTCGACCGCGCCGACGCCTTCTACTCCGCCCTCGCCGACCTGCGCACCGCCGCGAGGTCCGCTCCGTTTCCACAGTAAATGCCGTATCGTAGAGCCGCATGCTGATCGACAGCCACGTCAACCTGCACGCCCACCAGTTCGACGAGGACCGCGACGCCGTGATCGCCCGCGCCCGCGAGGCGGGGGTGCGGCTGATGGTCGAGATCAGCGACAAGGTCTCCAGCTTCGAGGCGACCCACGCCCTGGCCATGGCCCATCCGGATATCTGGTGCACGGTCGGCACGCATCCGCATGAAGCCAAGGAGGACCCGGCGCTTACCGGCGAGGCCCTGGCGGCCCTGGCCGCCCGCGACCGTGTGGTGGGGATCGGCGAATGCGGCCTCGACTACTATTATGACCTCAGCCCCCGGGACGTGCAGCGGGCCGTGTTCCAGGCTCATATAGACGCGGCCCGGGCCACGGGCCTGCCGCTGGTGGTCCATACGCGCGACGCCGACGAGGACATGATCCGGATGCTGGAAAGCGGTT
>DAICXL010000163.1:0-1588 GCA_027312185.1 Caulobacterales bacterium
CGGCGGTCTCATACTCAACGTGCGCCGTCGAGATCGTGATCCCCCGCGCCCGCTCTTCCGGCGCGCCGTCGATCTGGTCGTAAGCCTTGAATTCACCGAAATACTTGGTGATCGCCGCCGTCAACGTCGTCTTGCCATGGTCCACGTGACCAATCGTGCCGATGTTGCAGTGCGGCTTGTTGCGGTTGAACTTTTCCTTGGCCATCAGATCTTACCTTTGCGCGGACCTGGGTCCGGTCTGGAACGAGTGGATTTCGGCTCTAAAAGGCGCTTTGGAGCGGGTAGCCGGGATCGAACCGGCATCCTCAGCTTGGAAGGCTGCTGCACTACCATTGTGCTATACCCGCCCTAAGCCACTTCCGGTCGCCTTTTTCGGACGCCGCCTCGGATCAACGCGTGGTGGGGGAAGCAGGACTCGAACCTGCGAAGGCGTACGCCAACGGATTTACAGTCCGTCCCCTTTGCCGCTCGGGACATTCCCCCTCACGCGGTGATTCCGAGCCTGGCGAGATAGGGCCTCCGCTCCACGAATCTTGCCGCTATAGACAAGATCGCGGGGTCGAAAAGCCCCGGGCCAAAATCGGAGCGCGTCTTATAGTGTCCTCATCCCGGCAACGCAACGACCACCCGGCGCGCTTTTCTCCGAGGCTCGACAAGGAGGGCAAGGGAAGGCGCGATCAGTGTTTCCGCAGCGGCGGCGGCGACGGCGGCGACTGGGTGTGGGGCCGCCACGCGGTGGCCGCCGCCCTGGCCAATCCGGCCCGGGCCCCGTTCAAGCGCCTGCTGGTCACCACCGAGGGCTTGAAGGCCCTGCAGGCCGAGAAAGGCGCGCGCGCCGCGATCGAAGCCTCCGGCCTGGTCCCCGAGACCATGACCAACGGCGGAGACATCTCGCATGTCCTTCCCCCGGGCGCAGTGCACCAGGGCCTCGCCCTGTCCGCCGCGGCGCTCGAGCCGGTCGACCTCGAATCGGTGGCCGAGCCGGCCCACGGCCTGCTCCTGATGCTGGACCAGGTCACCGACCCGCAGAATGTCGGCGCGATCTTCCGCTCCGCCGCCGCCTTCGGGGCCCGCGCCGTGATCCTGCAGGACCGCCATGCGCCGCCGTTCACCGGCGCCCTGGCCAAGGCCGCGGCCGGGGCCATCGACCAGGTGCCGTCCGTGCGGGTGGTCAACCTGGCCCGGGCGCTGGAGCAGCTTGGCGAACTCGGCTGGCGCAGCGTGGGCCTGGCGGGCGAGGCCGGCACGCCCCTCGCCGAGGCCCTGGACGGAACGCCCACGGTGCTGGTGCTGGGCTCGGAGGGCGAGGGCCTGCGCCGGCTGGTCGGCGAGCACTGCGACGTGCTCGCCAACATCCCTATGCCGGGAGGGTTCGAGAGCCTGAATGTCGCATCGGCTGCGGCAATTGCGCTCTATGAGGGGGCGCGGGCACGCGTCCCAGGCGAACGGGATTGATTTCGGCTCTGGCGCCGCCTTTGCTTTACGAAGGCTTAATTGCGCACGCCCGGGGGGCGGGCGAGTTGCGAATTGGAGCTATCGTCCCATGTTGAAACGCAGCATGTCCCGGATTGCGATCCAGGCGGCGGCC
>DAICXL010000164.1:0-284 GCA_027312185.1 Caulobacterales bacterium
GGGCCCGGCCTACCGCTATGCAGGCCGGCGCATCGTCGCTCTCCTCGTTCGTCCAGACGAGGCGGGAGGGCGGCGTCACCTCAAGGTACCGGCCGAAGAACGTCGCCGAATCCGGTCCGCCCCCGCCGAACGTGATCCGATAGCCGCCGCCCGTCTGGGCGTCGATCTCGCAGGCGCTGAGCACCGCGCCCATCGACTGAGGCGCCCACCACAGCTTGAAAAGCTCAGGTCGGGTCCAGGCGTCGAATAGCGCCTGCGCCGGGCTGTCGAAGGTTCGCGTCAGG
>DAICXL010000164.1:294-743 GCA_027312185.1 Caulobacterales bacterium
GGGCGACGAGGTCGTTGTCGATAAAATGGTGTCGGCACCGTCGGAGGCGGAGATCCACAACATAGCCTTTACTTATATGGCAAAGGTGTTCGACGCGTATGGCGCGCCGGACCTGACCGAAGAGGGCTATGCCGCGCTGAAGAAGCGCTGACCTATGTCGTCAACTCGGCGGAAGCCTCAGGCCAACCTCACCGCGGCTGAGAGCAGGACACGCCTGCCTGCAGGATTCTGATCTTACGAAGGCGAAAGTCCACTTGCATGAGCGAAGCTGAGAATCCCCATTTGCTGCAAAGCGAGCCCTCCGCGCCCACTCGCTATCCGGCCTTTAGCCAGGCGTGCGGCGGTTAGGGCTGGGTCCCGGCTTGCGCCGGGATGAGCGGGTGAGGGTGTTCGGGGCGTCGTTCTGGCCGGCCCTGGCGGTGGGCCTGCGACGGCGTCCTTCTTGTCGG
>DAICXL010000164.1:753-1119 GCA_027312185.1 Caulobacterales bacterium
CGACGAACGAGCGCCCACGAAGCCGACATCGCGGACGTCGGTGAAAGGCGGGAAGCCAACGCGGAGGAGACCTCGAAGGTCTTCTTGGCGGCTGCGTGCTTCGAGACGCCGGATTTCATCCGGCTCCTCAGCATGACGAGGGGGTGGGCTGCAGAAAGGCTGTTCTGAAGCAACGGCAGCGCGGGCGACGTTTGCGCGGGCCCTTATCACTTGGGGAATACTTGCCCCCTCCGGCCGCCGCTTCGCGGCGCGCCACCTCCCCCGCTTCGCAGGGGAGGAGATTGTTTCGGCTTCTTACCGAGGCTCAGGGGCGCCAGCCGGCCGGGGCGGTGCGGCCGCTGACGATCTGGCGTTTCTTGAACAGCC
>DAICXL010000164.1:1129-1444 GCA_027312185.1 Caulobacterales bacterium
GCATCGTGCCGGCGGCGGCCCGCATCGCCGTATAGCTGTCGAAGATGGCCTTGCGGCCTTTCACGGTCCTGTCGCCCATGACCAGCTCGGCGTCGTCGGCGTAGAAGGCGACGTAGCTTTCGATGGTCGAGTGGCCCAGCCCGGTCATGTAGCGGGTCAGCATGTCCTCGATCCGGGCGCGATCGATCAGGGTCTGGGCCGTGATCTCCGGCGCCGTCTGGGCGAAGGCGGCCGGCGCGCCGCCCGTCAGGGCCAGGACCAGGGCGATGGTCCGCAGCGATCTGTTCAGGTCTTTCACCTCGGTCACTCCCCCAT
>DAICXL010000165.1:0-397 GCA_027312185.1 Caulobacterales bacterium
ATGCTCAGGAGTTCGCGCTTCTGGTCCGGGCCGGCCTGACGCCCCTGGAGGCGATCCAGGCGGCCACCGTCGGGGCCGCCGAACATCTGCGGATTTCCAGCGAGGCCGGAAAGATCGCGCCCGGCATGCCGGCCGACATCGTCGCGGTGTCGGGCGATCCGCTGACGGACGTGACCGAACTGGAGCGGATGAAGTTCGTGATGAAGGGCGGGGTGGTCTATCGCGCCGACTGAAGCCGCGCGTTCAGGAAGGCGGCGAACCCCGCCTGATCCTCGAAGCGGGCGACCACCGGCCAGGCCGTCACATCGGCCCGCTGGTCGGGCGTCAGCCGGACCCAGTCCTTTTCCGTTGTGACCAGACCGGCCTGGAACACCGCCGCCCGCGCCCGCAGGAAGGC
>DAICXL010000165.1:407-704 GCA_027312185.1 Caulobacterales bacterium
CCGACCTGCGGCCCGGCCGGCGGCGGACCTTCGGGCGTCAGGCGGCACAGGAAGACGGGCAGGGCGCCGAAGGTCGCCACCAGTTCGGGATCGGCCGTCTCGACATCGGCGGGCAGCATCACCACCACGGCGTCGGCGCGCGCCAGTCCCGCCGCCAGGGGCTCGCGCATAGGGCCGGATGGAAACACCGAGCCGTCGCCGAACGGCCATTCGTCCTCGCGTGTCTCGCCGTCCACGACGATCAGGCTGACGGTCTTCTTCAAGGCGGGGTTCTGATGGCCGTCGTCCAGCACCAGC
>DAICXL010000165.1:731-1424 GCA_027312185.1 Caulobacterales bacterium
GGGGCTCGTCGCCTACGTCCTCGGCGGTATGGATCTGCAGATCGACGCGCACCGGCCCCTCCAGCCGCCCGCCGTAGCCGCGCGACAGGGCCTGGGCCTCTACGCCCGCCGTCCGCAGCAGTCGCAACACCTCGCGCGCCACCGGCGTCTTGCCCGATCCGCCCACCGTCAGATTGCCGACCGAAATCACCGCACAGCCGGGATCGACCGGGACCGTCCGCGCGATCCGCCGCGCCGTGACCCCGGCCCAGATCCAGCCCAGGGGCTTCAGCAGGGTGCGGGTCAGCCGGGCGTGGCTGCGGTCGCGGACATACCACCAGCGGGGGGTGTTCAGCTTCATCGGCCCCGACCCGTCCTGGTCGCCGTCTTCGGCGTCAGCGGCGACAGGAAGGTCCACAACCGGTCCAGACCGCCGCCCGCGCCGGGCAGGTCCCAGGGCGCCTGGACCAGGATCAGACCCCCGGCTTGGGCCAGGGCCGAGGTCACGGTGGCCCAGTTGGAGGCGTCGGGTCCGGTGATGGTCGGCCGCGCCAGCCGCGCCGGCTCCAGCGGATTGTGCCCGCCCCAGGGCTCGCGCCCGAGAAAGGAGCCGAATGAACCGCCCATGACCACGACATCGGCGAGGCGCAGGAACAGGCCCAGCTCGCCCAGGGTGTCGGCGACATAGATGTCCGTCCCGGCGTTCGGCTGGGC
>DAICXL010000166.1:0-872 GCA_027312185.1 Caulobacterales bacterium
CAGACCCGGCGCGACCTGGTAGACGGCCTCCGGCGCAACGCGGGGGCGACGCGTTTCTTCGGCAGCGACAGCGGTGGTGGCAAGCGCGGACAGGGCGAGGCTGGCAGCAAAACTATTCACAAGCGAACTCCTGGTTTTAATGTCGTTTCCCCGCCCGAAGCATGCGGGCGGGGGCGCTGATGGGCGCGGCGTCAGGCGCCGGCGGATCAGCTCACATTGAGGTCGACATTCTTGAGCGGAAGCTGGCGCACGCGCTTGCCGGTCGCGGCAAACACCGCGTTCAGCACGGCTGGGGCGGCGACTGCGATGGTCGGCTCGCCGACCCCACCCCAGAAGCCGCCGGACGGCATGGAGATCACCTCCACCTCCGGCATTTCGTCGAGCCGCAACACATTGTAGGTGTCGAAGTTCTCCTGCTCGATCCGCCCGTCCTTTACTGTGCACTCGCCATAGATCATGGCCGAGAGCCCATAGACGAAGGAGCCAGCAACCTGCGCGTCGACCTGCTGTGGGTTCACCACATGTCCCGGATCGGTCGCCGCGACGATGCGATGCATCTTGAGCTGTCCATTGGTGACGGAGACTTCCGCTGCGGCGGCAACATAACTGCCGAAGCCCATGATCTGCGCGATGCCGCGCGCCCGGCCCGGCGCCGGCGGGGTATCCCAGCCGATCCCCTTGGCCGCCGCCTCCAGCACCGCCAAGTGCTTGGGATGATTGCGCATCAGCCGGCGGCGGAACGCCAGCGGGTCCTGGCCGGCCGCAGCGGCCAGCTCGTCGATGAAGCACTCCATATAGACGGCATTCTGATTGAGGTTGACGCCCCGCCAGAAGCCCGGCCGGATATGCGGATTGCGCATCGCATAGTCGAT
>DAICXL010000166.1:897-1413 GCA_027312185.1 Caulobacterales bacterium
GCCATCCGCCAGCAGGCCCTGATACACGATGGGGTCGCCGTTGGCGGTCATCAGATTGGGCAGGGCGTAGCTCAAGATGGACTGGCCGGAGAGGCGCATGTGCAGGGCTTCGATATTGCCCTGGGCATCGAGCGCCCCGCGGAAGCGCGCCTGCGTCACCGGATGGAACCGCCCCTGCAGCATGTCCTCCTCGCGGGTCCACATCATCTTCACCGGCGTCCCCGGAAGCGCCTTGGCGATCCGCGTCGCGATCTGCACATATTCGGTCGACAGGCGCCGGCCGAAGCTGCCGCCGATGCGCATGATATGCAGGTCGCAGGACTGCGCGGGCAGGCCGGCAGCGGCCACCACGGCGGTCAGCGCTGTGTCCGGTGCCTGGGTCGGAACCCAGGCCTCGCAGCGCTCGGGCGTCCAGCGGACGGTCGCGCTGAGGACCTCCATCGGCGCATGGTTCTGTAACGGGAAGCCATAGTCCGCCTCCAAGACGCGTCGCGCCCCGGCCAGCACCGCCTTGGC
>DAICXL010000167.1:0-1399 GCA_027312185.1 Caulobacterales bacterium
GGAAGACCCCGCCGTGGCCTTCGGCGGCTTCACCCTCGACCGCACCCCGCTCGACCCGGCGCGCGGCCTGCACCGAGCCCTGTCGCTCCGGGGCGATTGCCGGCCCGCCGCCGTGCGCGCCCTGGAGCCGGCCAAGTCCCTGTGCACCTCCAACCTTTTGGTCCGCCGCGAGGTGTTCGACCTCGAGGCCTTCGACGAGGGCTTCAAGGGCTGGGGCTGGGAAGACGTGGAGTGGGCCATCCGGGTCGGCCGGCGCTTCGATGTGCGCCACGTCGACAACCCCGCCTCGCACCTCGGCCTCGACACCGATCAGGCGCTGCTGCGCAAGTACGACCAGTCGCCGGCCAACTTTGGACGGATGGCTGAGCTGCACCCCGACGTCACCCGCGAATTCCCGGTCTACCGGGCGGCCAGAAAGCTGCGCGCCCTGCCCGGCCGGGCGGTGTGGAAGCCACTGCTGCGCCGGCTCGCCCTGGCCGCCGCCGCGCCCATGACCGTTCGCGTGGCCGCCACCAAGCTCTACCGCGCCGCCCTCTACGCCGAGGTGGTGTGATGGGCGAGGTCGCCGTCCTCATGCCCACCCTGCGCCGGCCCGAAAGCCTGGCGCGCGCCCTGCGCTCCCTGTTCGCGCAGGAGGACGCCGCACAGCTGATCGGCGCCATCGTGGTGGTCGACAATTCCCCCGAGGGCTCGGCCGCGCCGGTGGTGGACGCCCTGACCTCGGCGTCGCCCGTGCCGCTGATCTACGCCCACGAGCCGCACCCGGGCGTGGCTACCGCCCGCAACACGGGCCTGGCCTTGATCCACGCGCCCTATGTCGCCTTTCTCGACGACGACGAGGAAGCGCCGACGACCTGGCTGAAGTCGCTGCTGTCCGTCCACAAGCGGTTCGACGCGGCCGTCACCTTCGGGCCCTGGCGGGGCCGGGCCGAGGCCGCCACGGCCTGGAAGCGCCCCTATCTCGACGCCTTCTTCTCGCGCACCGGCCCCGACGTGTCGGGCCTCACCGACGAGCGCCACGGCTGCGGCAACTCGCTGATGACCCGCGCCGGCGCCCTCGATGGTCCGCAGCCCTTCGACCCGGCCTATGACCAGGTCGGCGGAGAGGACGACCGGCTGTACCAGGCGCTGGACCGGCGCGGCGCGGTGTTCGCCTGGGCCGCCGAGGCCTGGGTCTATGAGCATGCCCCCGACCACCGCTGCCGGGTGTCCTACGCGCTCAGACGCGCCTTCAGCTTCGGCCAGACCCCCACCACCGACGCCGCCCATGTCCGCGACTGGGCTGGGGTTGTCCGCTGGATGGCCATCGGCGCCGCCCAGACGCTCGTCTACGGCGCGGCCGCGGCCGTGCTGTGGCTGGCCGGCTCGCCCCGCAAGCTGACCATGACCGACAAGGCCG
>DAICXL010000168.1:0-229 GCA_027312185.1 Caulobacterales bacterium
GCTGACGCGGCTGCAGGCCCTGGACACGAGTCTGCCGGTCATCATGATCACCGGCCACGGCGACATCGCCGACGCCGTGGCCGCCATGCACGACGGCGCCTATGATTTCGTCGCCAAGCCCTTTCCGTTCGAGCGGCTGCAGGACAGCCTGAACCGGGCGCTGGAGAAGCGCAGTCTGGTGCTGGAGAACCGCCGCCTGGTCGCCATGGCCGCCGAAGGCGGGCACGAA
>DAICXL010000168.1:351-1366 GCA_027312185.1 Caulobacterales bacterium
GATCGCCGACGCCCGAATGGACGTGCTGATCGAAGGCGAGACCGGGGTCGGCAAGGAGGCGGTCGCGCGCGCCCTGCACAACGGGGGCCGGCGCCGGCTGGCGCCCTTCGTCGCCGTCAACTGCGGCGCCCTGCCCGACGGCCTGATCGAGAGCGAACTGTTCGGGCATGAACTGGGCGCCTTCGCCGGGGCGATGCGGCGACGCGTGGGGCATGTGGAGCGCGCCCACAACGGCCTGAACGTGGTGCGGCTGCGCGTGCCGCCGCTGCGTGAGCGGCGCGAGGACATCCCCCTGCTGTTCGCCCATTTCCTGCGTCGCGCCGCAGACCGCCACGGCGTCGAGCCGCCGAGCGTGACCGACGGCGTCCGCCGCCGTCTGCTGGCAGAGGACTGGCCCGGCAATATCCGCGAACTGGCCCATTTCGCCGAACGGGTCGTCCTGGGCCTGGACGAGGGGGCCGGCGGCGCCGAGGCCGATCTGAGCCTGCCGGACCGGCTGCATCGGTTCGAAGGCGAGCTGCTGCGCGGCGCGCTTCAGACCCATAGGGGCGACATCGTCGCGGTGCTGGACGAGATGCGGATTCCGCGAAAGACCCTGTATGACAAGCTGCAGCGCCACGGCCTGAAACCCGCCGACTTCCGCGCCTGACCCCTAAGCGACGCCCCTCAAGCAGTGACGGGGTTTTCCCGCCGTTCAGCCGCCGCCAGGGCCGCAGCCACGCCGTCGAGAAGGCCGACCAGGGTGATCGGCTTGGACAGGTGGCCGTCCGCGCCCGCAACCCGCCCCGCTTCCACATGGTCGGGGAGGGCGTTGGCGGTCAGCATGATGATCGGCGTGCGCACGCGGTTCTCCCCGGTCTCCAGGGCGCGAATGGCGGCGGTGGCCGTCAGGCCGTCCATCACCGGCATCTGCATGTCCATCAACACCAGGTCGAAGCCGCCCTTTCGGAAGGCCTCCACGGCCTGCCGCCCGTCCTCCACCACCACCAGTTCGGTCGGCATGTCGGCCAGCAGG
>DAICXL010000169.1:0-254 GCA_027312185.1 Caulobacterales bacterium
GGCGCCCCTGATCCTCGAGCGGATCAAGGCGGCGCAGTAGCGCTAAAGGCTCGTCATTCTCGGGCTTGGCCCGAGAATCCAGATCGCTGCGGGCGCCGGGCGAAGCGGATTGGTTTGCGTTCGATCCTGAGAACCCGGCGCTCTGGATGCTCGGGCCAAGCCCGAGCATGACGGCATCAGGAAATGACTTCCTTCTCCCCCGTCCCGAACTGCAGCGCCGCCAGCCTCGCGTAGAGGCCGCCGCGGGCGACGAG
>DAICXL010000169.1:334-1279 GCA_027312185.1 Caulobacterales bacterium
CACGATCCGGTCGGCGCGCAGCACGGTGGCCAGCCGGTGGGCGATGACCAGGGTTGTGCGTCCGGTCATGGCGTCGTCGAGGGCATGCTGGACGAGGCGCTCGTTCTCGGCGTCGAGGGCGCTGGTCGCCTCGTCGAGCAGCAGAATGGGCGCCGAGCGGACCAGGGCGCGGGCGATGGCCAGACGCTGGCGCTGACCGCCCGACAGGCTCTTGCCGCGTTCGCCCAGCGGGGTGTCGAAACCTTCCGGCAGGGCGTCGATGAAGCCCAGGGCCTGGGCCTTGTCGGCGACGGCGCGGGCCTCTTCCAGGGTGGCGGTCTCGCGGCCGAAGCGGATGTTCTCCAGGGCCGAACCCGAGAACAGCGGCGTCTCCTGCGACACCCAGGCGAAGCGGTCGCGCACGGCGACGGGATCAGCCTGGCGCACATCGACGCCGTCGACCGAGACCACGCCGGTCTGGGGATCATAGAAGCGCAGCAACAGGCGGAAGACAGTGGACTTGCCCGCCCCCGACGGACCGACCAGGGCCACGGTCTCGCCCGGACGGACGGTCAGGCTGAACCCCTTCAGGGCCGGCAGGTCGGGACGGCCGGGATAGGAGAAGCCGACGGCGGACATGGACACCTCGCCGCGCGGCGGCGACGGCAAGGTGACAGGCTGGGCCGGCGGGGCGATGTCCGCGCCGAAGCGGGCGATGGCGCTGCGTTCGCGGCCGAAGGCCTGAACGGTCTCGATGGCGTCCACGCTCTCGCCGGCGAAGCCGACGGCGTTGGCGAACCGGTCCTGAGAGGCGACGGTCAGTTTGCGCACCCGGCGGCCGAAGATGAAGATGGGGCCCAGCAGGAAGGGCACGATCAGCATGACCAGACCCGTCAGCTTGGGGCTGACGAAGAACAACAGGGCGACCCCGCCGATCAGGGTCAGGAAGTTGCGCAGGGCATAGGA
>DAICXL010000016.1:0-307 GCA_027312185.1 Caulobacterales bacterium
CAATGGCGGCCAGCGCTTTAACGACATTCGCAATTTCGGCCGGGGCGGCTTCTACAACTACGGAGGCCGTAACTTCGACCGCTTCCGCGCTCAGCCCTATCGCTGGCCCGGCGGCTTCCGCGGCGCCTTCAACTGGCAGCCACGCCAGATCTTGCCTGCGGCGTTCCTGATGCAGGATTATTTCATCGGCAACTACGCCGACTTCGGCTTCGGCGCGCCGCCCTACGGCTACGAGTGGATCCGGGTCGGCGACGATGCTCTGCTGGTCGACATCTATTCCGGCCAGATCGTCGAAGTGGCCCCAGGC
>DAICXL010000016.1:320-31225 GCA_027312185.1 Caulobacterales bacterium
GACGGATCGCGATCCTCGTGGCGGCGGCCGCCATGGTGATGACCTCGGTCGGCTCAGCCGACGCCCAGGGCCGCGGCCGCGGGCGCGACGACGACCGCCGGGCCGAGCGCCAGTACGACCGTGGCGGCCGTTATGACCGCGGCGGCGGTTACGACCGCCGTGGCCGAGGTGAAGGACGCGGCAATGGCCGGGCCGAGCGCGGGCCCCGTTATGACCCGCGTCCCGATGGGCGCCGTCGGGACGACCCGCGCAATGCGCCGCCGCCCTATTACGGCGGGCGCGACGATGGACGTGGCGGTCCCCAGTCGTGGGGTCGGGGGCAGCGCCTGCCGCCCATGTATCGTGGCGACGTCTTGCGCGACCCCGGCCGCTTCCGGCTGCGTCCAGCCCCCCCGGGCTACGACTGGGTCGGCGTCGGGCCCGACATCTACCTGATGCAGCGTTCGACCGGGATGGTCCTGGACTCGATCCCGGGCGGGTATTGAGGGACAGCTCCCCCTGCCTCGTCGGGCTGGGGGGGAAGAGCCGTCGTTAGCCCCCCAGCTTGGCTTTCAGCAGTTCGTTGACTGCGGCTGGGTTGGCCTTGCCGCCGGTGTCGCGCATCACCTGGCCGACGAACCAGCCGATGGCCTGGGGCTTGTCCTTGGCGGCGGCGACCTTGTCCGGGTTGGCGGCCATGATCTTGTCGATGGCCGCCTCGATGGCGCCGGTGTCGGTGACCTGAACCAGGCCGCGCTTCTCCACGATGGCCGCGGGGGTCCCCTCCCCCGCCCACATGTGGTCGAACACCTCCTTCGCGATCTTCGACGAGATGGTGCCGTTCTCGATCAGCTCGACCAGGCCCGCGATGTCTGAGGCCGGGATCGGGCTGTCCTCTATCTCGCGCCCGTCCTCGGCCAGGCGCGACAGCAGGCCGTTGGTGGTCCAGTTGGCGACCAGCTTGGCGTCGCGGCCCTTGGCGGCCTTTTCGAAGAAGTCGGCGCGGCCGGCCTCGATCACCAGCACGCGGGCGTCATAGGCCGACAGGCCGTACTGCGACTGCAGCCGGGCGCGCTTGTCGTCGGGAAGCTCGGGCAGGCTGTCCTGGATCTGCTTCACCCACGCCGGGTCGAGCTCCAGGGGCAAGAGGTCCGGGTCGGGGAAGTAGCGGTAGTCGTGCGCCTCTTCCTTCGAACGCATCGAACGGGTCTCGCCCTTCACGCTGTCGAACAGCCGGGTCTCCTGGTCGATCTTGCCGCCGTCCTCGAGGATCTCCACCTGGCGGCGGGCCTCGTAGACGATGGCCTGCTGGATGAAGCGCATCGAATTGACGTTCTTGATCTCGCAGCGGGTGCCGAGATGGCTGAAGTCGCCCGTCGCGGCGAATTTTTCGTACTGGCCTGGGCGGCAGACCGACACGTTCACATCGGCGCGCAGGTTGCCCTTCTCCATGTCGCCGTCGCAGGTGCCGAGGTAGCGGACCAGCATGCGCAGGGTCTTCACATAGGCCGCCGCGTCTTCCGGGCTGCGCATGTGGGGGCGCGAGACAATCTCCATCAGCGCCGTGCCGGCCCGGTTGAGGTCGACGTAGGTGGCGTGCGGGTCGAGGTCGTGGATCGACTTGCCGGCGTCCATCTCCAGGTGCAGGCGTTCGATGCCGACCAGGAAGGTCGAGCCGTCGTCGCGCTCGACCTCCAGCACCCCCTCGCCGACGATGGGGTCCTTGAACTGGCTGATCTGATAGCCGGGGGGCAGGTCTGGGTAGAAGTAGTTCTTGCGGTCGAAGATCGAACGCAGATTGATCTGCGCCTTCAGTCCCAGGCCCGTCCTCACCGCCTGCTCGACGCAGTAGCGGTTGATCACCGGCAGCATACCCGGGAAGGCCGCGTCGACCAGGCTGACCTGCTCGTTCGGGCCCGCGCCGAAGCCGACGGCCGAGGCCGAAAACAGCTTCGACTTGGACGCCACCTGGGCGTGGACCTCGAGGCCGAGGACGACTTCCCAGTCGCCGGTGCGGCCAGGGATGAGGAAGGGGGCGCGTTCGGTGGCGGTCATGAGGGGTAGATAGCGCCGGGCAGGCCCAAAGCCTAGACGCCCTTCTCCCCCGAAGAGGAGAAGGGCGCTGGAACCGGCCCTACTTCGGCGAGATGCGCAGCAGGGCGCCGTCGTCCGTGGCGACGTAGAGCAGCCCGTCCGGGCCCTGTTTCACGTCGCGGATGCGCTGGCCGAGGTCGACCAGCAGGGACTCGCGGCGCAGCTCCTCCATCTTCTCGTTGAACAGGATACGCTCCAGCTTGCCGGTGCCGTTGACCTCGCCCGTCCGCATGCCCCCGGCGAAGACGTCGCCCTTCCACTTGGGCAGTTTGTCGCCGGTGTAGAAGGTCAGGCCCGCCACCGCGATGGCCGGGGTCCAGTAGACGATGGGCGGCTCATAGCCCTCGTGGGTGGGCGCATTGCCCGCCTGCCACGGGCCGGGATACTGGCGGCCCAGCGAGACCAGCGGCCAGCCGTAGTTCTTGCCGGGCTTGAGCACATTCAGCTCGTCGCCGCCATTGGGGCCGTTCTCGGACAGCCAGATCTCACCCGTGACCGGGTGGACCGCAAGGCCCAGCGAGCTGCGGTGACCCATGGTGTAGATTTCGGGCAGGTACCCGGCTTGGCCCACGAACGGGTTGTCGGCCGGAACGCTTCCGTCGTCCTTGAGCCGCAGGATCTTGCCGCCGGTCGTGCCCGGGGCCTGGGCGTTGCCGCCGCCGCCGGCGACGTAGAGCATGCCGTCCTTGCCGAACACGATCGGGGTCGATCCGCCGCTCGGCGTCGGCCCCAGCCAGATGTCCTTCACATCGGTCAGAGCGTGATCGTTCAAGGTGGCGCGGAACACGCCGATGCGCCGTTCGGTGGCGCTGACCGGCTTGGTGTAGCTGACGTAGATCCAGTGGTTCTGGGCGAAGTTGGGGTGCAGGACCACGTTCATGTAGCCGTGGACCGCGCCCTGCAGGCCGGGGGCTGCGGCGAAGTATGAGGCCGGGCCGCCGGTGACTTCCTTGGGGTCCAGCCGGCCATCGCGGACCAGCCGCAGATGGCCGGACCGCTCCGCGACCAGCATCGCGCCGTCCGGCAGGAAGGCGATGCTGTAGGGCTGCAGCCCTCGAGCCAACACGTCGACGCGGATGTCCTGACCTTCCCCGGTCGGATAGGTGAACGGTCCGCTCCCGAGCGGGCGATTGGCGAGGCCCAGGGGAGCCACGGGCACGCCATTGGCGAAGGGCACAGTGCGCTGGGCGAAGGCCGGCGCCGCGCCCATGACACCGGCGGCGAGGGCGATCAGCGAGCAGCAGGCGAGCGCTGCGCCTCTGGACGGACGCGAATAAGACATAGGCGGCGTTTCCCCGATCATGAGACGCTGGTCGCGTCGTTGTTGTTCTAAGAGGCTGGCCAGCCCTGCTTGCTTCCGAGACCCCTCCTGCTTCCGAGGCGACGCCTCGATTGGCCAGCGGCGAAAAGACTTTCGGTCAGCGAAAGGCGCCGGTCAAGCGCCAAGCACGGCCGTTTCCAAAGGGCGCAGCGGGCTGCGCCGGTCCCGCCTGCGACATCAACACCCTCCGCCCGGGCTGTCGACCGCGATGTCGAACGTCGCCACACCCTCAGTCACATCGAGGTCCGGGCGAGCAAGCGCCTCGGGACGGTAAAGGGTGTTCGCGGCATCCTCATAGCCGGAGCGCCAGTGCTCCTCGACATTGAGCCGGGAGAACTCGAAGTCCTTGGTCGCGCCCTGGTGCGGGCGCGCGTGGTAGATCAGGTGGACGATCCGGAACACCTTGCGGTCGACCTCGGCGGCCAGCTTGCGGACCTGCGGCAGGGCGCAGACCTCCGGCGGCAGATCGGCCAGCGCTTCCGACACCGCGTTCTTCAGCCGCTGGATGCGCCGGAAGGCGTCGGTGCTGGCGCGGGTGCGGCTGGCGTACTGAATCTCTTTCTGCCGGGTGACCACGTCGGTCAGGTCGCCCGGCGCCTGGCCGCGGGTGTTCCAGAGGTCGACCTGGAACACCAGGGTGTCGAGCTTCGGCTCCCCCTCCGCCACCCACTGCAACGGGGTGTTGGAAACCAGGCCCCCGTCCCAGTAGAGCTCGCCGTCCACCTCCACCGGGGGGAACATCGGCGGCAGGGCGGCGCTGGCGAGGACGTGTTCGAGCCGGATCCGGGTGTTGGCCGTGTCGAAGTAGTCGAAGTTGCCGGTGCGGATGTTGACCGCCCCGACGCTGAACCGCATCGGGCCAACGTTTATGCGGTCGAAATCGACGAACCGGGTCAGGGCCGCCTTGAGGGGGTCGGAATCGTACAGGCTGACCGCGTTGCGGCTGCCGGGCGGGCTCAGCCAGGGCGGGATCGGATGGGGCGCAAACATCGACCGCACCCCGAAGGTCGAGGCGGTCGCCGCGCTGAGATGATTGAGGCCGACCCGGAAGGGCTCCATCTGGACCAGCCCGGGGGCTAAGACCCGGAGCCAGTCGACGCCCCAGGGATCGGCGGAGACTTCCCGCCAGAACCCGCGCAGCGCCTCCAGCCGCCGTTCGGGCGCGTTCCCGGCGATGAGGGCGGCGTTGACCGCACCGATCGACACGCCCGCGATCCAGTCGAGCGCGATTCCGCACTCGTCCAGGGCCTCGAACACCCCCGCCTGATAGGAGCCCAGGGCGCCGCCGCCCTGCAACACCAGGGCGATCTGCTCGAAGTCCGGCCGGGGCAGCCGGCCGCTGGTCAGGCCGACCACGGACATCTGCGGCCGTTTCCCGTCGGCGTCGAACCGGTGACGATTGCTGTGCGCCTCATGGGGCCGGACTCCGGTTTCCAGACGCCGCGCAGGATCGGCGCCCGGTCCCCGAGTGTCGTTGATCCTGCGCAAAGCGGTCCGTTCGGGGTCGCCTAGGGTTCGTCCACTGCCGCCCTGGGGCCCAAATCATGCCGGATGCATCAGGCGAAAGGGACCAGGCGGCCATCGTCGAGGCGTTCGAAAGCGGCGCGGCCATAGGCTCGGCCCATCCGCTGACCCGGATCGACACTCACATGTCGTACGTCTTCCTCGGGCCAAAGCGAGCCTACAAGCTCAAGCGCGTCCGGCGGCATCCGTTCGCCGACATGTCTTCGCTCGAAGCGCGCCGCTGCGCCTGCGAGTCCGAGCTCGCCGTCAACCGGGCCCTCGCGCCGACCCTGTATGAGGCGGTCCTGCCGGTCATCCGCGGCCCGGACGGCGCCATCGAGGTCGAAGGCCCGGGCGAGCCGATCGACTGGGTGGTCGTCATGCGCCGTTTCGCCGACGGCGCCCTGTTGTCAGAGCGCGCGGCGACCGGCCTGCTCACGCCGGGCGCCGTGGTTCAAGCCGTGGACGCTGTCGCTGACTTTCACCGCGCCCTGAAGCCGCACTTCGACGCCGGCTATTCCGTCGACTACCGCCGCATCGCCGACGGTCTGCGCCGCACCGAGGCCGAGGGCGCCGCGGCGCTGGGCCTCGCCCCGGCCTCAGAGGCGCTGTTCTCCGCGATCGAGCGCGAGATCGGCAGACTCTCGCCGTTGATCGAGGCGCGGCGTCGGGACGGCTGGGTGCGCCGCGGCCATGGCGACCTGCACCTGGGCAACATCTGTGTCCACGAGGGAAGGGTCACGCCTTTCGATGCGTTGGAGTTCGACCCCGCCCTGGCGACGGCGGACGTGGTCTACGACATCGCCTTCCTGCTGATGGACCTGCGGGCGCGCGGCCTGGACGGCTTGGCCAATGTCGCGATGAACCACTACTGGGACGTCTCGGCGCAGCCGGAGGAGGCCCTCGCCCTGCTGCCATTGTTCACCGCCCTGCGCGCCGCCGTCCGCATGGCGGTGTCGGTCGAGGCGGCGGATCTGGTCCAGGCCGAGCGCTACCGGACCCTGGGGTTGGCGCTCCTGGATCAAAAGGCGCCTCAGCTCGTCGCTGTCGGCGGCCTGTCCGGGACCGGCAAGTCCACCGTGGCCAAGGCGCTGGCGCCCGATCTGCCGGGCGCGTGCGGCGGCCGGCTGCTGCGTACCGACGTCATTCGCAAGCAGCTGGCCGGACTGCGGCCGACGGACCGCCTGGCCGCCGCCGCCCATGAGCCCGCGGGCCGCGCCGCCGTCAGCCGCGTGCTCGCCCAGAGAGCCTGGCGAGCCCTGGAGGCCGGCTGTTCGGTGGTCGCCGACGCCACCTTCCGCGAAGCGGCGGCCCGCGCGGCGATCGAAGCCGCCGTCCGGGCCGGCCCGTTCACCGGCCTGTGGTTGAGGACGGGCCCCGAGGTGCGTATCGCCCGGATCGCCCGCCGGCACGAGGACGCGTCCGACGTCACCCTGGAGGGCGCCCTGGCCCAGACTGAGCCGGGCGACCTGGGACCAAGGTGGCGCGTGCTCGACGCGGGGGTCCCGGTCGGGGCCGCCGTCCAGGCCGCCCTTGAGGCGGTCACCGAGTCCCTGCAAGCCCGCGGACCTCAGGTCTCCATCACATAGGTTCCTGGCGCGGGGCACAGGGGCTTGAGCCCAGCCTTGGGCCGGCCCATCGGGGGCGGCGCAGCGCCAGCGGTCGAGCGGGCCTGCAGCCAGCCCAGCCATTCGGGCCACCAGGAACCCTCCCGCCTCGGCGCCCTGTCCAGCCACACGTCCGGATCGACGTAGTCGGCGCCCGGTTCGTGGGCCCCAACCCGATAGTAGGCCCCCGGCTTGCCGGGCGGGCTGACCACGCTGGAGTTATGCCCTCCCCCCGTCAACACCATGGTCACCCCCGCCGAGGCCTGCAGCTCCAGCTTGTAGACCGATCGCCACGGCGCGATGTGGTCGCGCTCCGCCCCGAGGGCGAAGATCGGCGTGCGGATGTCCTTGAGGGCGACGGCGCGGCCATCCACCGGATAGCTGCCGTGGGCGAAGCTGTTCTCTAGGAACAGCTGCCGCAGGTACTCGCTGTGCATCCGAGCCGGCATGCGGGTGGGATCGGCCAGCCAGGCGTCGAGGTCCGCGGGCTCGCTGGGCGAGCCGATCAGATAGCGCTCGACCAGCTTGGCGAAGAGCATCTCGTTCGCGCGCAGGGCGTAGAAGGCGCTGGCCATCTGCCGGGCGTCGAGATAGCCGCGCACCTCCATCATGTCTTCGAGCAGGGCCAGTTGGCTCTCGTCGATGAACAGCATCAGCTCGCCGGCTTCCTCGAAGTCGGTCTGGGCGGCGAGAAGGGTCAGGCTGGCCAGCCGCTCGTCCCCGTCACGGTCCATGGCCGCCGCGGCGATGGCCAGAACGGTGCCGCCCAGGCAGTAGCCGACCGCGTGCACCTTCCCGCCGGGCGCGACCTTGCCGACCACGTCCAGCGCGGCCAGCACCCCCTGGCGGCGGTAGTCCTCGAAACTGGTCTCGCTCAGTTCAGGGCCGGGGTTCTTCCACGAGATGATGAAGACCGTGAACCCCTGTTCGACCAGGTAGCGGACCAGGGAGTCCTGCGGCGTGAGGTCGAGGATATAGTACTTCATGATCCAGGCGGGCACGATCAGGATCGGCTCGCGGTAGACGCTCGGCGTCGCCGGCGCATACTGGATCACCTCCATCAGGGCGTTGCGGAAGACCACCTTTCCCGGGGTCAGGGCCATGGTCCGCCCGACCTCGAAGGCGTCCATCCCCTTGAGCTTGCCGCCCGACGCCAGCCGGCCGAGGTCCTCGGCCAGCAGTTCAGCGCCGCGGACGAAGCTCATGCCGCCGCTGCGCCGGGCGGCGTCGAGCACCTGCGGATTGGTGAGCGGGGAATTGATCGGGGCCATGGCGTTGAGCGCGAACCGGCCCAGGAACTCGACGCGACGGGCATGGGCTTCGGCCACGCCGGGGACGCCGGTGGTGGCGGCGCGCCACTGGGCTTCCAGGGCCAGCTGCCCCTGGGCGAACAGGCTGAACGGCGGCTGGTCCCAGAGGGGATCGCGGAAGCGGCGGTCGGCGGGATCGGGCTTGAAGGCCCAGTCGTCCCGCGCGCCCCCTGCCGCCTGGCCGGCGAGGTCGACCGCCGCCTGCGACGCCCGGCGCCACAGCTCGACCTGACGCCCGGGCGCGGTCGACAGGTGGAAGGCCCAATCCGTCCAGGCCTGGAAGGCGGCCCACGGGGACTGGCCCCCCGACAACTGGGCGAAGCGCCCGCGCAGGCGGTGGTCGAAGGCCAGCAGATCCTGTCCCAGGACATCGCAAGCCGGCATGGCCGGCGGCGGAGCGGCGACCGGGGGAGGCGAATGCTCCGGCAAGAGGTCGGCTCCGTCCACGGTCAGAGCGCCACGGTCATGGCCGCGGCCCGCTTGTGGGGGGTGGACATGACTGATGTCTCCGCGCGCCGTCCGGCACGGGCGGCAGGGCCACTTTCGCGACTTCGGCGGGAAGGGTGTTGATCCCGATCAACGGCCGCCCCACCGGATTGAGCTCGCCGCAAGGCCGCTTCCTTTGCAGCCGTCACTTGACAGCCGGCCGGCGGCGCGCCCGATGGCGGCCCATGAACCCTGACGACCAAGCCGTGATGGCCGCCTCCGCCGGGCCACGCCTCGCCGCCCTGGCCGACAGCTTCCGGCGCCTCACCGGCCGCGCCCTGACCGAGGCGCCGACTGCGGGCGCCTTCTGGCGGGCGCCCCGGGCCATCGTCGCCCACGGGCTGCAGGCCGACCCGATATTCTTCTACGGCAACCGCCTGGCCCTTGAGCTGTTCGAGACCCCCGCCCGCGACTTCATCCGCCTACCCTCGCGGTTGTCGGCTGAGCCGGCCCTTCGGACCGAGCGGGAGCGGCTGTTGGCCCGGGTGACGACGGACGGCTTCATCGACGATTACGCCGGAGTGCGCATCTCGGCGAAAGGCCGCCGCTTCCGCATCGAACAGGCCGTGGTCTGGACCGTGACGGACGCGGACGGCGCGCCGGTGGGTCAGGCCGCCGCCTTCGATCACTGGACCCGGCTGAACTAGGCGGAGTGTCCTAGCGGAACAGCACCAGGGCGGCCTTCAGGGTCATCCACACGCCCCAGGCGATGGGCAGGCCCACCGCCAGCCACGCGAGGACGATCTTGGCGTCGAGCCCGGCCGGCCCCGTGGTGGTCGCCGCCGGAGCCGGCGGCGCCAGCGGCTTCAGCCCGTCCAGCTCCTGCGGCGACATCAGCCACTTGGCGGCCACCGGCCGCACCAGGGCGTTGCAAATCAGGCCGCCGACCAGCATGGCGGCCAGGATGTACATGGTCCGGTCATAGACCTGGGCCCTGGGGACGCCCGCGGCGATCTGGGCCTCGCGGATGTAGCCGACCACCACCGGCCCCACGACCCCGGCGGTCGACCAGGCGGTGAGCAGCCGGCCGTGAATCGCCCCCACGAACTGGGTGCCGAATACGTCCGCCAGATAGGCCGGCACGGTGGCGAAGCCGCCGCCGTACATCGACAGGATCACCCCGAAGGCGGCCACGAACAGAGCCATCGAGCCGAGGTGGGCCAGCGACGGCGCACTGGCGTAGAGCACGACGCCCAGGCCAAAGAAGCAGAAATAGGTGACCTTGCGTCCGATCTTGTCGGAGAGCGACGCCCAGAAGAACCGCCCGGCGATGTTGAACAGGGACAGCAGGCCGGTGAAGCCGGCGGCGATGGCGGCGATGGCCTTGAGCTGGTCGGGGTCCAGCGCCGTGAAGGCCAGGTCCGGCCGCCCGATCAGCCGGCCGCCGAAGATCTCCTGCAGCATCGGCGAGGCCAGGGCCAGGACGCCGATGCCGGCGCTGACGTTCAGACAGAGGACGCCCCAGATCAGCCAGAACTGCGGGGTCTTGTGGGCGTTCCGCAGGTGGACCGCCCCGGTGGAGACGAGAGACCTGGCCTTGGCCGAAGGCGTCCAGCCCGCGGGCGCCCAGCCCTCCGGCGGCACGCGGTAGCCGAAAGCGCCGGCCATCATGAAGGCGAAATAGACCAGGGCGAGAACCACGAAGGTCTGCCAAACGCCGACGCTCTGCGCGGTCCTGAAGTGCCCCATCAGCAGGTTGGCCAGCGGCGAGCCGATCATCGCCCCGCCGCCGAAGCCCATGATGGCCATGCCTGTGGCCATGCCCCGCCGGTCAGGGAACCACTTCACCAGGGTCGAGACCGGCGAGATGTAGCCGAGCCCCAGGCCGATGCCGCCCAACACCCCGCCGCCCAGCCACACGATCCACAGCTGGTGCAGATAGACGCCCAGGGCCGCGACCAGCAGCCCGCCGCACCAGCACAGGGCGGCGGCCACGCCGGCCTTGCGCGGCCCGGCCCGCTCCAGCCAGCCGCCCCACAGGGCCGCCGAGGCGCCGAGGAAGACGATGCCGAGGGTGAAGACCCAGGTGACGTCGCTGACCTTCCAGTCGCAGGTCGTGGTGGTCAGGGCGTTCAGCAGGCCCGACCCCGCCGGGCAGGCGGCGGACTCGCTTATCCCGATGGCCCGCGACAGGGGCAGCCAGAACACGCTCAGCCCATAGGCCATGCCGATGCACAGGTGGATGGCCAGGGCCGCCGGCGGCAGCAGCCAGCGGTTGTAGCCCGGCCCGGCGACGGTGCGCGCCCGGTCGAGCAGGCCGGGCATGGGCGTGGCGTCGGTCATTCCTGGATGTCCCCCGTTATGGGGCGATCACATACGGCTCACTGCTGCGTGGCAAGCCTCGAAGGGCGCGGCGGCCGCCTAGCGCCGACGAGCCACGGGCCGCGCCGCCGGCCGCGGCCGCTTGTCCACCACCACCTTGCCGTCCTTCAGCACCATCACCGGGTCCAGCATGGCGTGGAAGTCGGTGAGCGGATTGGAGGGCAGCAGCACGATGTCGGCGCGCTTGCCCGGCTCGAGGGTGCCGATCTCGTTTTCCATATTGAGGTAGCGGGCAGTGTTAGGCCCCAGGATGCGGAAGATGTCCTGCATCGAGAACATCACCACCAGCGACTTCAATTCATGTTCAAGCACGTCGCGGACCGGATAGTTCTGGTCGCTGCCGTAGCCGAGCGCCAAACCCTTGGACGCGTCCCAGATACGCCGAGCATTGATCAACGTGTATGCGGCCTCGGTGCCGGTCGCCCGGCCCTTCTCGTCGCGGTTGGCGCCGGCGATCGCCTCCGGCCACGGCATGCCGGTGCGGAACCGGGGCGTGTTGTCCTTGGCGAAGACGTCGATGATCGGAGCGCCGAAGCTGATCAGGTCGAGCACGATGGCGCCGCCGTCGACGATCTTCTGGGCGTCGTCATAGCCCATGAAATCCTTGTTCGGCAGGTGGACCTGGCGGCGGATTCCCGCCTCGGTGGCCGCCACCATGGCCGGGGTCGAGACGGCGTGGACATTGACCTGAACCCCGACCTTGGCCCCCTCGTCCAGAGCCGCCTTCAGCACCGCGATCTCTGCCGGCGGCGGGCCGGGAACGGGGGTGATGCCGATCTCGCCGGTGTGCTTGATTCCCTTGGCGGCCATGGCGCGGATGGCGGCCCTCGCCTCCTCCGGCGTGCCGCGCAGGTTGATCCGCTCGGAAGCCAACACCCGCGGGCCAACGATCTGGCCGGACTCGATGTGCTGGATCAGGGTCAGGGCGCCGTCGCCCGGGCCGCCGCCGGACAGCACGGTGGTGAACCCATGCTCGATCAGGTCGGCCATGTCGGCCTTCTCGTTCGGGCCGGTGTTGATGTGCTTGTGGGCGTCGACGAAGCCCGGCAGGGCGGTCATGCCCCGCGCGTCGATCACCACGCCCGCTCGGGTCGCCGGCGCGCCGCGGGCGACAGAGACGATCTTGCCGCCGCGCACCACGATCGAACCGTTCTCGATCACCGTGCCGTTGGAGACGATGATGCGGGCGTTGGTTATGGTGGCGTCCTGGGCGAGCGCGGGGCTCGCCGCCGCCGCCAGGCCCAGACAGGCCAGCGCCGACAACAGATGTGGCTTCATAGGCGTCCTCCCCGGGATCTATGCCTGCGTCCCGTGGGCGGACTATAGGCGCGCTCCGGCGGGCCGATAGTCCGTCATGCTGACCATGCCGGTACGTGCTTCGGGACTGCCCCAACCCGTCATCCTCGGGCGAAGGCGCGAAGCGCTGCGCCCGAGGATGACGCTAATTTGCCGGCACGTCCCCCGTCGTCGGCAGCTTGAACACCGTGAGCGTCGTCCCCCCGATCGGATTCTCAATCTCCGGCGTGACGAAGGGCCAGGCGACCGGGCCGCCGTTGCCGGCGACGACCGCCACATACTGGTCTCCCCCCGCCGAATAGGTCACGGGCGTGGCGCTGGGCGAGGCCGGCAGACGGGTGCGCCACAGGGGCTTCCCGCTGGCGGAATCGTAGGCGTAGAAATAGCGGTCGCGGGAGCCGACGAAGAGCAGGCCCCCCGCCGTGGCCAGGGTCGATGAGGCGAAGGCCGCCCGCCGCCGCTGGGTCCACAGGGTCTTGCCGGTCTCCAGGCTGATGGCCTGCACCCGCCCGAAATTGCCGTCGCCCCCGTCCCTGGGCAACTGCACCCACTGCATGTCGCCCATGCCGGCGGCGATCTCGGCCGGGGTGCGCACCCGCCAGGTGAAGTCCTGGCAGGTCTCCAGCATCTGCACGAACAGGACCTTGGCGGCCGAATCGATCGAGGTCGCCGGCCAGTTGCGGCCGCCGCCGGAATGCGGGCAGAAGTGCTTCCTCACCCCCCGCTCGGGCACGGCCGCCGGGTTGATGGTCTTGACGCCGGTCACCGGGTCGATGCCGGTGACCAGGGTCTGCAGGCCGGCGTCCACCGACAGGGCGTACTTGCCGGTGGCCCGATCGACTCCGTCGAACAGGGCGATCTTGCCGCCGGTCACCACCAGCTTGGTCGGCTTGCCCTTGACCGGGATGGTCACCAGCGATTGCTCATAGACCCAGTCCAGGTCCCACACCTCCGGGGTCAGGTGCTGGTAGTGCCAGGCCAGCTTGCCGGTCTCGGGATCGATGGCGACGGTGGCGCCGGTGTAGAGGCCGTCGTTGTCGGCGACCGGCTTGCCGTCGCGCGGGGCCAGCAGGGTGCTGATCGTGTAGGTGTTGCCGATGCCGAAATAGACCAGGCCGAGTTCGGGGTCGTAAGAGCCCGAGGTCCACACCGAGCCGCCGTAGCGCTCGTCCACCGGCGCCCCGTTCCAGCTGTCGCCGCCGACCTGGCCGGGCCGGGCGATCGAGTTGAAGCGCCAGGCCTCCTCCCCCGTATTGGCGTCGAGGGCGAAGATGAAGCAGCCGCCCTTGTAGCTGTTGCAGCCCGTGGCCCCCATGATGACCTTGCCCTTGGCCACGATGGGGCCGCCGTTCAGCGACAGGCGGGCGGCGCGCTCGGGCTCCTTCAGCACTTCCTTGTCCCACACCACCTTGCCGGTCTTGGCGTCCAGCGCGACCAGGTGTCCGTCGGGCGTCGGGGTGTAGAGCCTGTCGCCGTAGATGGCGATGGAGCGCACGATGGCCGTGCGGCCGTTGTTCATCGCCGGGGGCAGCTGGCGCACGTACTGCCACAGCTGGTCGCCCGTGGCGCCGTCGAGGGCGACGGTGGTGTTGGCGCTCTGGATGAAGATCACCCCGTCGTGGACCAGGGGCGTGATCTCGTTGCCGCTGGGGGCCAGGGCGTAGGACCAGGCCGAACCCAGCCCCTTCACATTGGCCCGGGTGATCTGCTTCAAGGGCGAGAAGCCGTCGCTGAGCGGGGTGCGCCGCCAGGTCAGCCAGTCGCCGTCGGCCGGCCGCTTCAGGGTGTCTTCGGTGACGGGCGTCAGCCGGTCCAGCACCGCCGCCTTACGGGCCGTGGCGGCCGCGAACAGGGCGTCCTCGTTGCGGCGCACCACGTTGCGGGTTTCACCCGCGGGGGCGTCGGCGGCGTATCCCGCCACGGGCAGGACGGCGAGGACGCCGGCGAACAGCCAGCCGCGATGATCCCGGTTGCGAAGCATGTCGTTGTTTCCTGCCCAGTCGTTTTCACCACCGTAGCGGCGGGGCGCGGACATGCACAACGAGATTGTTAGGTAGCCTTGCGATTTGTATTCATTGTCATCCCGGAAAGCGCGAAGCGCTTATCCGGGATCCAGGGCCGCGGGCGCGCCCGTCTCCTGGATCCCGGCTCTCCGCTGCGCTGCGGCCGGGATGACAGCCTGTCGACTACTTCGCGCCCTTCACCGCCACGCCCATCACCTCGAAGTGCGCGCCGTTGAGCAGGCTGCCGGCGCCGAGGAAGGCGCGGGCGGGGAGCGGGCCGGTGAAGTAGGTGCGGTACACCTCGTTGAAGCCGCCGTAATAGCTGAGGTCGGTGGTGAACACCTGCACCCAGACCAGGTCGTTCATGGTCAGGCCGGCGGCTTCCACCGTGCGCTTCACGGCGTCCATGACGATCTTGGCCCCGGCCTTGGGGTCGGCCGGCGCCTTGCCGGTGGCCGGATCGGTGTCGAGGGCGCCCGAGACATAGAGGGTGTCGCCCGCCATCACCGCGCCGCTGAAGGCCGGCCCGGTGATGCCCGGCGCCCCGGCGGGGAAGTGCTTGATGGTCGGGGCGGCGGCGAGGGCTGCCGCAGGAAGCAGCGTCAGGGCTACGGCGGCGGCGGCAAGGACTGATCTCATGGCAGGCTTTCCAGGTGAAGGTCGCGCAATCCTTTGGCAGGCCGAGCCGTCAGGCCGCCAGGGCAGGCGCCGATCACGGCTCCGGTCGCGGCGGATGGCCCGCCGATTAGGCGCCCCGCCCAAGTCTTAGACCGATTGCCGTACAGGCCGCCCGAACCGGCCCTCAGGGATATCGAAGCGCCGAGCGCAACTGTTAGGCCGCACCCCAGGCGACCGCCGGGATGGGCCGGTCGCAGGCTTTCCAAAGGGGCTGCGCGTCGATGGTCATGGACATGTTTTCCGAAGGCGGCATGAGCCGCCGCAGTTTCATCGAGCGCCTCGGGGGCGTCGGCGGCACCGCCCTGGTGCTGGCCGGCATGAGCGCCCTGGGCTTCGGTATCGAAGCACAGGCCTATGAGCCCCCTGCCCTGTCCGGCGGCACCAAGGGTAAGAAGATCATCGTGCTGGGCTCGGGCGTGGCCGGCCTGACCTCCGCCTACGAACTGGCCGCGGCCGGCTATGACGTCACCGTGCTGGAGGCCCGCAATCGGGTCGGCGGCCGCTCCTACACCGCCCGCAAGGGCACCCAGCTGACCGAGCTGGGCGGCGAGGCGCAGACCTGCACCTTCGACGCCGGCCACTACATCAACCCCGGCCCGTGGCGGATCCCGTACCACCACAGCGGCTACCTGCACTACGCCAAGAAGTTCGGCGTCGGCGTCGAGCTGTTCAACAACGAGAACGACCACTCCTACATCAATTTCGAGCGCGGCTCGGGCCCGCTTAAGGGCAAGCCGGTCCGCAAGCAGGAGATCGCCGCCGACATCCGCGGCTACGCCACCGAGATGCTGGCCAAGCAGGTCAAGCAGGGCGCCCTCGACGCCGAGTTCTCCCCCGGCGACAAGGAGCTGTTCCTCGATTACCTGCGCGGGGAAGGCTACCTGACGCCCAAGGACCTCAAGTACGAGGGTGTCGACGGCCGCGGCTTCATCGAGAACCCCGGCGCGGGCCTCAAGCCCGGCCCAGGCGTCGAATCCAAGCCCCACGCCCTGACCGACATTCTGCACTCCAACACCTGGCGCACCGTCCGCTCGGTGGCGGGCTGGGAGCAGCAGCGCACCATGTTCCAGCCCATCGGCGGCATGGACCAGCTGCCGGCCGGTTTCATGCGCAACATGAAGCCCAAGGTTCTGCTCGAGCACGTGGTCGACAAGATCAGCCAGACCCCGGACAGCGTCACCGTCGCCTACACCACGGCCAAGGGCCAGAAGGGCGCGATGACGGCCGACTACATCGTCTGCACCATCCCGCTTTCGGTCCTGCGCGGCATCGACATGCAGGTCTCGCCGACCTTCAAGGAGGCCATCGGCGGTGTCTCCTACGCCCTGGTCGGCAAGATCGGCATCCAGATGAAGACCCGCTTCTGGGAAGACAACCATCAGATGTACGGCGGCCACATCTATGTGGACGATCCGATGATCGCGACCATCTCCATGCCCTCCACCGGATGGCTGGGCCAGAAGGGCGTGGTGCTGGGCTACTACGGCCAGGGCGCCAACGCCGCCCGGGTCAGCGCCATGACCCACAAGGATCGGCTGGAATTGGCCCTCGCCGCCGGCCAGAAGGTGTTCCCTGAGTACCGCGAGAACGCGGAAAGCGCCTTCTCCATCGCCTGGCACCGGGTGCCGTTCAACATGGGCGGCTGGGCGCAATGGAACGAGGAGGGCCGGGCCAAGTACTACCCCACCCTCACCGAGCCGGACGGCCGCATCTACCTGGCCGGCGAGCACCTCAGCTACCTGACCGGCTGGCAGGAAGGCGGCATCGAGTCCGCCTGGCAGCAGATCGAGAAAATCCACAAGCGGGTGCATGCGGCATGATGCGGGTTGAGCGTATCGCAGCGGCGGGCCTTGGCGCCGCCGCCCTTCTCCTGGCCGCCGGCGCCGCCTCGGCCCAAGGCGCGGCCGGGGAGAGCATGTTCAAGGACAACTGCGCCGCCTGCCACCAGCCGGACGGCAAGGGCGTCGCCGGCGCCTTTCCGGCCTTGGCGGGCAACAGCTTCGTCCAGGGCCCGCCAAAGGACGTGGCCGGCGTGGTCCTGAACGGCCGCGGCGGCATGCCGAGCTTCCGCGGCGAGCTGAGCCGCGCCCAGATCGCGCAGATCCTGACCTATGTCCGCTCGGCCTGGGGCAACGCCGCGCCGGCCATCGACACGGCCACCGTCGAGGCCGCCCCCGGCGGCGACGCGGCGGCGCCCCCCGAGGAGGCCATCCTCGGCTTCCACTAGGCCCCAAGCGCAGGCCCAGACTCGGAAATTGGGTGCTAAGCATCGCGTCATGGCCGCCCCCGCCGTCACCCTGCGCCAGTTGCACTACCTCGCCGAACTCGCGGCCACCGGACACTTCCGCCGGGCGGCCGAGCGGGTTGGCGTGACCCAACCGTCCCTGTCCGCCCAGATCGCGCTGCTGGAGCAGGCGCTGGGGGTCAAGCTCATCGAGCGCGGTGGCACGACGGCTGTGCTGACCCCGGTTGGCCGCGAGGTGACCGACCGCGCCCAGCGCATCCTGGCTGACCTTCAGGCCCTGATCGACTCCGCCCGGAGCGACCCGGACGGCCTGTCCGGCACCCTGCGCATCGGGGTCTCGCCGACGCTCGGCCCCTATCTCATGCCGCACATCGTCGCCCGGCTGCACAGGGAGCACCCGGAACTGAAGCTGCACGTCCGCGAAGGCACGCCCGAAGACATGGTGCGCGACCTCGCCGCGGGCCTGCACGACGTCGTCCTCGCCCAACTGCCCGTCGTCGGCGAGGAGTACATGATCCACCGGCTGTTTCGCGAGCCGCTGCTGATCGCCATGGCGAGCGACGACCCCCTGGCCCGCGAAGCCGCGCTGGACCCGGCGGCCCTGGCGGGGCGGTCGCTTCTCACGCTCTCGCCCCGTTACAAGATGACCGACCAGATCATCGCTCTTGGCGAAGCCGTGGGCGCGAAGGTCCTGCGCGATTACGAAGGCACCAGCCTGGACGCCATCCGCCAGATGGCCGGCATGGGCATGGGTCTCGCCCTATTGCCCGCGCTCTATGTGCGCTCGGAGATCCGAGAGGGGGACGAGGTCGTGACCCGCCCGCTCAAGGGCAGGTCGCTGCACCGCGACCTTGGCCTGGTCTGGCGAAAGAGCGCGGGCCGCTCTCCGGCCTTCTACAAGCTGGCCGAGCTGATCACCGAGGTCTGGAAGGGGCGCGCCGCCCGATAGGTTTATCCTATCGCCCCCTTCAGTCGGACCGCATTGAACCAATCGAGGACCGCCCAAACATCCGTGTGCACGGGCACGATGCAGGGCGGGATCGATGGCGGCGGCGACCACGGTAGGCATGCGCGATTTCTTGCGCTGGGCGGCGGTGATCCTCGGGCCCGACCGCGGCTTTTTCGGTCTCGCGATCGTCTATGGCCTGGGCGTCGGGCTGCTGTCCCTGGCCACGCCCATCTCGGTGCAGATGCTGATCAACAGCGTCGCCAACACCGCCCTGCCGGCCCCGCTCTTCACCCTCGCCGCCGTCCTGTTCGCCATGCTCGCGCTGCAAGGCGTGCTGAACGGCCTTCGCCTTTACGTGATGGAGCTGTTCCGCCGGCGCTTCTTCGCTCGCCTCATGGCCGAGGCGACCCTGCGCGCCGTTCACGCCCGCAACCCCTTCTTTCAGGACGAGCGCCGGGGGGACCTGTTCAACCGCTTCTTCGACGTGATGACGGTGCAAAAGGCGATGCCGTCGCTGCTGATCGGCTTCTTCGCCCTGGTGCTGCAGTCGGCGGTCGGCTTCGTGGTCACCAGCTTCTATCACCCGGTGTTCCTCGCCTTTAACCTGATCGTCGTGCTCGCCGTCTGGCTGATCTGGCGGGTTTGGTCGCGCGGCGCGATGCGGACGGCGGTGGCCCAGAGCCATGCGAAATACGCCGCTGCGGCCTGGCTGGAGAGCATCGGCGCCTCGAACGGCTTCTACAAATCAGGCCGCCATCTTTCGTTCGCCATGCAACGGTCCGAGGCGCTCACCGCGCGCTATGTCGAGGAGCACGGACGGCACTTCCGCTCCAGCTTCGCCCAGGCCGCGGGGTTCATGGCGCTGTATGCGGTGGCGAGCGCGTCGCTGCTGGCCATGGGCGGCTGGTTGGTGATCCGCGGCCAGCTCTCGCTCGGTCAGCTCGTGGCGGCCGAGCTGATCCTGTCCAGCATCTTCTTCGGCATCGCCCAGCTCGGGACCTATCTCGACGTCTTCTACGACCTGGTCGCCGCCGTGGAGGAGCTGAACCAGCTCTACGACATCCCGCAGGAAGCGCATCCTCCCGCCCTTCGCCCCCCGGCGCCGATGGAGCGCAGCGACCTCGTGCTGCGAGACGTCCGCATCGGCGAGTCGCGCTTCGACCTGACCTTGCCGGCCGGCGCACGGTTGGCGGCGAGCGCCGAGCCCGGCACGGAGCGCCATTTCACCCGGCTGCTGCGGCGTCACCTGAAGCCGGATGCGGGGCTGGTGATCCTGGGCGGGACGGACCTCGCCGCCCTCGACGTCTACCAGCTCAGAACCGAGGTGGTGATCCTCGACCGGCCGGTGATCGTAGAGGGGCGGCTGCGGGATTACCTGACCCTCGCCGCTCCGGAAGCCCCGGCCGGCGCCGTCCTGGACGTCCTGGACCGGACAGGACTGGGGCGCACCGTGGCCCGCCTGCCGGAGGGCCTGGACACAGTGGTCGCTTCGACCGGCTGGCCCCTGTCGCCCCCCGAGATGATGCGGCTGCGCCTCGCCGCGGCCCTGCTGAGCCAGCCGCGTGTGCTGGTTCTGTCGCCCCTGTTCGACGTCATCCCCGGCGAGGCGCTGGCGAAGGCCCTTGCGGCGCTCGGACCCCGCTCGACGGCCGTGTGCTTCACCAACCGCCCCGCGGAGCTGCCGGTCGGCGCCTGGCTGCATCTGGGCAAGCGGCGCCAGGTCATCGTCGACACCCCGGCCGAGCTCGACCGGCTGGCCGCGGAAGACAGGGAGCACGACCATGCCGTTTCGGCCTGATCACCTCGACCACTTCCACACCCTGGCGCGCCTGCGCCCGCCCCGGGTGATGCGCGCCGCGGCGGTGATGATCCTCCTCGGCATCGTCTTGGCGACCCTGTTCCTGTTGTTCGTCCCGTGGGTGCAGACGGCGCAGGGCACGGGACAGGTGACCGCCCTCGACCCGGGCGACCGGGTCCAGAGCGTCACCGCCCTGGTTCCCGGGCGGATCGAGCGCTGGCACGTGACGGACGGCAGCGTGGTCAAGGCCGGCGATCCGATCGCCCGCATCGTCGACAACGACCCGCTGCTGCTGGACCGGCTGCGGGCCGAACAGGGGCAGGTCCAGGCCGAGATCGCCGCCGCCAACCAGGCGATGCGCACCGCCCAGCTCGATGTCGACCGCAACGCCGTCCTGTTCGAGGAAGGGCTGGGCGCCCGCCGCGACCTGGAGGCGGCGCAGATCAAGGTGGCCGAACACCGGGCCAAGGTCGCCGAGAAGCGGGCCGCCCTGACCCGCATCGATGTCAGCCTGAACCGCCAGGCCGCCCAGCTGGTCACCGCCCCCCGCGACGGGCGGATCCTGACCATCAATGCGGTGAACAGCTCCACCCTGGTGACGGCCGGCACGGTTCTGGCCACCTTCGCTCCCGAAGGGCGCGAACGGGTCGTCGAGCTCTTCGTCGACGGCCGCGACGTGCCGCTGATCCACCCGGGCCGCCGCGTGCGCCTCGAGTTCGAGGGTTGGCCGGCGATCCAGTTCAGCGGCTGGCCCTCCGTCGCCCGCGGCATGTTCGACGGCCAGGTTCGATCCATCGACGTCTCGGCCTCGGCGAACGGCCTTTTCCGTATTCTGGTCGAGCCAGCCCCCGACCGCGCCCCATGGCCGCAGGAGCCGTTTGTGCGCCTCGGCGCCAAGGTCCGCGGCTGGGTGCTGATGGACACCGTCTCTGCGGGGTTCGAGCTGTGGCGCCAACTCAACGACTTCCCGCTCCAATTCACCCGCCCGGCCGACGCCGACGTCGCCGCCAAGGCCGGAAAGGCTGTGAAGTGACCCTGCTCCGGATGCTTCTTCTGGCGGCCCTGGTTCTCTGCAGCGGGCCCGCGCTCGCCGCCGCCCCGCTGACCCTTGGCGAGGTGCTGGACTCGTCGCGCCGCCACGCACCCCAGGTGTTGGAGGCTATCGCCCGCGCCAGGAGCGCCTCTGGCCGCGCCCTGGCGGCCGAAGGCGCCTTCGACACCCTGTTCTCGGTCGAGACCAAGGCGAGGACCGGCGGCCCCTACGACGGCCGTTTCGTCGACACCACGCTCAGCCGCCCGCTGGAGACCTGGGGCGGGACGCTCTACGGCGGCTACCGCGTGTCGGGCGGCGACTTCCCCGTCTATGACGAAGCCTACAAGACCGATCCCCTCGGAGAGGTGAAGGTCGGGGCGCTGTTCTCGCTTCTGCGCGACCGGGCCATAGACGAGCGTCGCTTCAACCGGACCAACGCGCGCCTCGACGTCGAGGTCGCCGAGATGGAACAGCTGATGGTGGCGATCGGGGTCCAGCGCCGGGCTCTCGCCGCCTATAACGCCTGGGTCGTCTCGGGAATGAGGCTGAAGATCTACCAGGATCTTCTCGACCTCGCTCGCGAACGGCAGGCTGGGTTCGTCCGTCAGGTCGATCTCGGCTCGCGCCCTCGTATCCTGCTGACCGAAAGCGAGCAGGCGATCCTGCGCCGGCAGATCCTGGTCACCCGCGCCGAGCAGGAACTGTCCAATGCGGCGACCACCCTCTCCTTCTTCCTGCGCAGCGAGGACGGCAGCCCCCTGCGCCCGGGACCGGAGCGGCTGCCGGGCGCCCTTACGGCGGCGGCCGTCGACCCGGCCGAGGCGCGGATCAATCGGTCCCGGCCCGATCTTCGTCTCATCGACGTGCGGATCTCCCAGGCCTCCAGGCGGCTGGAGCTGGATCGCAACAGCCTGCTGCCGCGGCTCGACCTGCGCGTCGAAGCGTCCCAGGACCTGGGCGGCTCCCTGCCCTCCGGCCTATCGCCGCGCAACACCGAACTGACGGTCGGGCTGCGCCTGGGGGTGCCGCTGCAGCAGCGCACCGCCGCCGGGCGGATCGCCTCGTCTCAGGCCGAGATCGAGGCGGCGCGCCGCCGGCGCCAGGCCCTTGAGGACCAGATCTCGATCGATCTGCAGCGGCTTTCCAACGACGTGCAGGCCACGGCCGATATCCAGCGCCTGGCGGAGGAGGAGCGCGACCGGGCGACCACCATGGCTGCGGCCGAGCGGAGGCGGTTCGAGATCGGGGCGAGCGACTTCTTCCTCGTCAACCTGCGCGAAGAGGCCGCCGCCGACGCCGATGTGCGGCGGCTGGAGGCGGCCTATCGCCAGATCGAGGCCCGCGCCGAACTGGCCGCCGCAGCCATGGATTTGCCCGCGCTGGGGCTGGACCCGGGGCGGCGGCTGTGAGGGGCGGCCCCGACTTCAGCGGGCCGGACTTCGTGAGAGCCTAGGCGCGGCGCTCGATCGCCACAGCCCTCGTCTCAGCCATGGCCACGGCCTCGCCGACCAGTAGCACCACCGGGCCGTCGCAGCCCGCCTCGGCCAGCAGGCGCGGCAGATCGGCGAGCGACCCGGCGATGATCCGGGCGTGGGCCGAGCCGGCGTTCTCCACCGCTACGGCTGGCGTCTGCGGCGCCCTACCCTCCGCGATCAGCCGGGTCGCCGCCGCCCCGCAGGCGCTCCTGGCCATGTAAAGGGCCAGGGTGGTGGAGGGGTCGGCGTTGGCCGCCCAGCCCTCGTCCACGAGCGCCCCGTCCTGCACCCGGGCCGTGGCCAGGGTCAGGCGGCGGGCGACGCCCCGGTGGGTCAGGGGAAAGCCGAACTGGGCGGCCGCCGCGCTGGCGGCGGTCACGCCGGGGATCACGGCGACCGCGATCCCGTTGTCCTCCAGATAGGCCTTTTCCTCGCCGGAGCGGCCGAACACCGACGGATCGCCGCCCTTCAGCCGCACGACCTTCAGCCCCCGGCGCGCCAGGCGCAGCATCAGCCGGTTGATGGTGCTCTGATCCATGCTGGGTCGGCCGGCCCGCTTGCCGGTCTGGATGCGCAGGCAGGCGCGCGGCGCACAGGCTAGCACCTCGTCGTGGACCAGGGCGTCGTACAGCAGGGCCTCCGCGCCCTCCACCGCGCGCAGGGCGCGGACGGTCATCAGGTCGGCGGGACCGGGGCCCGCGCCGACAAGCAGCACCTGGCCGGGAAGGTGTTCAGGCTGCATGGCGCTTCTCCACGGGGACAGCGGTGACGGATGCGGCGAGCGTCCGCGCGATCTCGGGGCGGCACGAGCCGCAGTTGGTTCCGGCGCCGGTGGCCTGACCGACCGCCTCGATGCTGGCCGCGCCGCCGGCGATGGCCGCCGCGATGGCCCGCGCCCCGACCCGCAGGCAGGCGCAGACCATCGGGCCGGGGTCAGGCTGCGCGCCCGGCGCCTGGCCGAACAGCAGGAAGCTGCGCGCCTCCGCCGGCAGGGTGTCTTCGGCGAACAGTTCGGCCAGCCAGTCGCGGGGCGGCAGGCGCCCGCTGGTGGTCATGAACACAACCTGCTCCAGCCGGCCGTCGGCCACGTAGGCCTCACGCACCGCGCCGGTGGCGGCGTCCTCGAAGCGGACCAGTTCGCCCTTGGCCGGGCGCGACAGCCAGCGCCGCACCGCCTCGCGCTCTTCGGGACCGCCGCGGCCGGCGAATTCGTGGAGCTGGCAGGCGTCGCGGACCGTGCGCCGCCACACCAGCTCCAGACCCGGCGGCCCCATTCCCGGGGAAGGGGAGGAAGCGCCGCGAGCCATGTAGAAGCCGCGCCACGTTTCCCGATAGGGGCGGACGCGGGCGGGGGTGTGCTTGAACTCCGGCTGGCCGGAGGTGGGATCGACCATGCCGGCGACCAGCGGGTTGGCCTTGCCCGAGGGGGCGAAGGCGTCGGTCCAGTGCATGGGCATGAACACCCCGCCGGGACGCTGGCGATCGCTGATCTTCGCCGTCGCCACCGCCGTCCCCAGGGCCGTCTCGACGCGGGTCAGGGCCCCTTCGGTCACACCCACCGCCTCGGCGTCTGTCGGGTGGATCTCGACATAGGGCTCGGGCGCATGGCGGCTGAGCGCGGCGGACAGGCCCGTGCGGGTCATGGTGTGCCAGTGGTCGCGGACCCGTCCGGTGTTCAGCGACAGGGGAAAGCCCAGGCTGACCGGCTGGGCCGGGCCCTGGGGCGCGACGGGGACCATGCGGGCCCGCCCGTCGGGGGTGGCGAAGCGGCCGTCGGCGAACAGGCGCGCGGTCCCGCCCTGCCCCGTCGCCGGCCACTGGACCGGCTGCATACGGTCGTAGTCGGCGCCGATCAGTCCGGACAGGTTCAAAGGCCGATCCGTGTTTTCGTAAGCCGTCATCCGGGCGTACTCGCGGAACACCGCCCCCTGGCTCGGCCAGTTGAAGGCGTCGGCGAAGCCCATGGCGGCGCCCACGTCGGCGACGATGCGCCAATCGGGCCGCGCCTCGCCCGGGGCGGAGAACACCGCCCGCTGGCGCGAGATGCGGCGCTCCGAATTGGTGACTGTGCCGTCCTTCTCGCCCCAGGCCAGGGCCGGCAGCTTCACGTGCGCCAAGGCCATGGTGTCGGTGGACGCCATCACGTCCGACACCACCACCAGGGGGCAGCGGCCGAGCGCCTCGCGCACCCGGGCGCTGTTGGGCATGCTCACCGCCGGGTTGGTGGCCATCACCCACACGGCCTTGATGCGGCCCGCGTGCATGGCCTCGAACAGGTCGACCGCCTTCAGGCCCGGTTTGCCGGCCACGCGGGGGGCGCCCCAGAACCGCTGCACCCGGTCCCGCGACACAGGGTCGAAGTCCATGTGGGCGGCCAGCGTCGTGGCCATGCCGCCGGTCTCGCGCCCGCCCATGGCGTTGGGCTGGCCGGTGATCGAGAACGGGCAGGCCCCCGGCTTGCCGATGCGGCCCGTCGCCAGATGCACGTTGAGGATCGCAAGCCCCTTGGCCACCCCTTGCGCCGACTGGTTTGCACCCATCGAGAAAAGGCTGACCGTCCGCGGGGTTGTGGCGAACATCTCATAGAAGGCGGCGAGCTCGGCCAAGCCCAGTCCGCAGTCCGCCGCCACCGCGCCGAGCGACTGGTCGTCGGCCGCCAGCTGGGCCTCCACCCCCTCGAACCCCGCGACGTGGGCCGCGACATAGGCTCGGTGGACCACGCCCCGGGCCATCATCTCGGCCAGCAGGCCGTTCCACAGGCGCACGTCGGTCTGGGGGGCGATGGGGAGGTGCAGGTCGGCGCCCTCGGCGGTATCGGTGCGGCGGGGGTCGATCACCACCTGTCGCTGGCCGCGGGCGCGGGCCGCCTCCATGCGCCGGAACAGCACCGGATGGGTCCAGGCGGCGTTGTGGCCCGAGAAGACGACGAGGTCGGCCAGCTCCAGGTCGTCGTAGCAGCCGGGCACCAGGTCGGCCCCGAAGGCCTGTTTATGCGCCGCCACAGCCGAGGCCATGCAAAGCCTTGAATTGGTGTCGATATTGCCGCTGCCGATAAAGCCCTTCATCAGCTTGTTGGCGGCATAATAGTCCTCGGTCAGCAGCTGGCCCGAGACATAGAACGCGACCGAATCCGGGCCGTGCCTGGCGACGGTCTCCTTGAAGCGGCGGGCGACATAGGCGGTGGCCTCGTTCCAGGAGACGCTCCGCTCCCCGATCATCGGCGACAGCAGCCGGCCCTCCAGGCCCACGGTGTCGCCCAGCGCCGTGCCCTTCGAGCACAGCCGGCCGCGGTTGGCCGGGTGGTCGGCGTCGCCGGTCACGGTCATCTCGCGCCCCAGCCCCGCCCGCGCCGCGACCCCGCAGCCCACCCCGCAGTAGGGGCAGGTGGTCTTCACCGCGGGCGGCAGGGCGGAGCCGTCGGCCATGGCTAGGCCTCGACCAGCGGCAGGGCGACCAGCACCCGGCCCTCGCGGACCTCGACCGGGATCACCGGGGTGCAGCCCTTGCCGGCGTCGGCGCCGGTGGGGTGACCGGTGGCCAGGTCGATGTTCCAGTTGTGCAGCGGACAGGCCACCGAACGGCCATGGACGATGCCCTGGCTGAGCGGCCCGCCCTTGTGCGGACAGGCGTCCTTGAGGGCGTAGATATTGCCGTCCCCGGTGCGGAACACGGCGATGTCTCCGATGGGGCTCGGCAGGCGGCGTGAGCCGCGGCGGGGGATGTCGCCGACCGCCCCGACGTCGATCCAGGCGAGGGTGTGCGGATTCACGTGCGCGTTCATGCGGGGGCGAACTCCAGCCGGCGGCTCATGGGGTTGAACTGGTCGTGGTCGCGGCCCGCCACGCGCTCGGCCCAGGGGTCGACGCGGGAGAAGCGCTGCGAATAGGCGAAGCGGTCGTAGAGGGCGCGGCGGGTCTCATCGTCGGCGATGGCCGCCTTGATGCTGTCGAGGCCCACCCGGTCCATCCACTTGTAGATGCGCTCCAGGTAGTAGGCGTCTTCCCGGTACATCTGGACCACGGCGCAGATGACCCACACCGCCTCCTGCTCGGTCGCGACCTTGGTCAGGAGTTCGGTACCGCGGATGTGCAGGCCGGCGGCGCCGCCGACGTGGATCTCGTAGCCGCTGTCGACGCAGATCACGCCGACGTCCTTGCAGGTGGCCTCGGCGCAGTTGCGGGGACAGCCAGAGACGCCCAGCTTGACCTTGGCCGGGGTCCACGACCCCCACATGAACTTCTCCAGGCGAATCCCAAGCCCAGTAGAGTCTTGTGTGCCGAACCTGCACCATTCCGAACCGACGCAGGTCTTCACCGTGCGCAGGCCCTTGGCGTAGGCGTGGCCCGAAACCATGCCGGCGGCGTTGAGGTCCGACCACACGGCCGGCAGGTCCTCCTTCTTGACGCCCAGCAGGTCGATCCGCTGGCCGCCGGTCACCTTCACCGCGGGGATGTCGAACTTGTCGGCCACGTCGGCGATGGCGCGCAGCTCGTCCGGGGTGGTCATACCGCCCCACATGCGCGGCACGACCGAATAGGTGCCGTCCTTCTGGATGTTGGCGTGGACCCGTTCGTTGACGAAACGGGACTGGCCGTCGTCGCGGTAATCCCCCGGCCAGGCGCACAGCAGGTAGTAATTGAGCGCCGGGCGGCACGAGGCGCAGCCGTCCGGGGTCGACCATTCGAACTGCTGCATCACCGCCGGGATCGACTTTAGGCCAAGGGACATAATACCTTTGCGAACAACGTCGTGTGGGTGGGATGTGCACTTGCACACCGGCTTCGGCCCCACCTGCTGCTGGAAGCCGTCGCCCAGGGTCAGCCGGAGCAGCTGCTCCACCAGGGGGGTGCAGGAGCCGCAGGAGTTGGAGGCCTTGGTGACGGCTCGCACGTCGTCCAGGGTCTTGAGCCCCTGGCCGGTGACCGCGCTGGTGATCGCGCCCTTGCACACGCCGTTGCAGCCGCACACCTCGGCGGTGTCGGCCATGGCCGCAACGGCCGAACTAGGGTCCAGGCCGGCCAGCCCTTCGGTGATGGCTTGGCCGAAGATCAGGGTCTCGCGGATCTCGGCCACGTCGCGGCCCGAGCGCATCAGGTCGAAGTACCAGGCCCCGTCGGCGGCGTCGCCGAACAGGACCGCCCCGGCGACCTTGCCGCCCTCCAGCACGACGCGCTTGTAGACGCCGCGGCCGGCGTCGCGGAACACGATGTCCTCGCAACCCTCGCCGCCGGAAAAGCGCCCGGCCGAGAAGACGTCGACGCCCGAGACCTTGAGCCGGGTCGACAGGACCGAGCCCTCATAGGCCCCTGCCCCGTCGGTCAGGTCGTCGGCCAGGGCCCGGCACATCTCCCAGATCGGGGCGACGAGGCCGTAACACTGGCCCCGGTGCTCCGCGCATTCGCCGACGGCATAGATGGCGGGGTCGGAGCTGCGCATGGCGTCGTCGACCTGGACGCCGCGGCCCACGTCGAGCCCGGCGGCGCGGGCCAGGGCGGCGTTGGGGCGGATGCCTACCGCCATGACCAACAGGTCGCAAGGCAGGGTGCGGCCGTCTTTCAAACGCAGGCCGGCGACCTTGCCGTCGACCCCCACGATCTCTTCGGAATGGGCGCCCAGCACCGTCTCGACGCCGCGCTCGCGCATGGCCTCGGTGAGCAGGAAACCCGCCGACTCATCGAGCTGGCGCTCCATCAGGACGTCCATCAGGTGGACGACCGTGGCATGCATGCCCCGGCGGGCGAGGCCATAGGCCGCCTCGATCCCGAGCAGGCCGCCGCCGATGATCACCGCCCGGGCTTGCGGGTTGGCCGAGGCCGCGAGCATGGCCTCGACGTCGTCGAGGTCGCGGAACGTGACGACGCCCTTCAGGTCGGCCCCCGGCAAGGGCAGGCGCACCGGATCCGAACCGTTGGCCAGGATCAGCCGGTCGTAGGGCGCCTCCAGCCCGCCCTCGGCGACCACCACCCGGCGATCCCGGTCGATGGCGACGACCGCCCGGCCGGCATGGAGGGTGATCCCGTTGTCGCGGTACCAGGCCTCGTCGTTGATGACGATCTCGTCGAAGGTCTTCTCGCCCGCCAGCACCGGCGACAGCATGATGCGGTTGTAGTTGACCCGCGGCTCGGCCCCGAAGATCGCGACCTCGTAACGGTCAGGGTCGCGCTTGAGGATCTCTTCGACGGCCCGGCACCCGGCCATGCCGTTGCCGATGACGACCAGTTTGAGCTTGGACATCGGGCCCTCCTTACAGACGCACGGCGGCGGGAGCCGCCGGCAGGGTCGGCCATACGGCGCGCCAGTGGGTTTTGAGGAGGGTGAGGGCCACGAGGGCGACGACGGCCAGGCCCGCGAAGCCGAGGAAGCCGGCCTGGTAGTTGCCGGTCAGCTGCTTGGCGAGGCCCAGGGTGGAGGCGAGGTAGAAGCCCCCCACCCCGCCCATGGCGCCGACGAGGCCGGTGATGACCCCGATCTCCTTGCCGAAGCGCTGGGGGGCGAGCTGGAACACCGCCCCGTTGCCGGCGCCGAGCGCCATCATGGCGAACATCAGGACGGCGAGGGCCGCGCCGACGGTGGGCATGTGCACGCTGGCGGCGACGAGGCCCAGGGCGGCGAGGCCATAGACCACGATCAGGGTCCGCACCCCGCCGAAGCGGTCGGCGAGCGCCCCTCCAACCGGGCGGATGAACGAGCCGGCGAAGACGCAGGCGGCGGTGAAGAAGCCGGCGATGACCGGGTCCAGGCCATAGTCGCCGTTGAAGTAGATGGTCAGGGACGAGGCCAGGCCCGAGAAGCCGCCGAAGGTGACGGCGTAGAGGAACATCAGCCACCAGGCGTCGGGGGTCTTCAGCACCGCCAGATATTCGACAGGCCGCTTGGGCGCGGGCTGGTTCGGGGCGTCCTTGGCCAGGACCATGTAGACGGCGAAGGCGACGGCCAGGGGAATGGCGGCCAGGCCCAGGACGGCGTTCCAGCCGAAGGCCTTGGCCAGGGCGGGGGCGAACAGGGCGGCGAGCGCGGTGCCCGAGTTGCCGGCGCCGGCGATGCCGAGGGCCAGGCCCTGGTGCTGCGGCGGATACCAGCGCGAGGCCAGCGGCAGGGCGACGGCGAAGGAGGCGCCGGCGACGCCGAGCACCACGCCCAGCAGCAGCACCTGCGAATAGGAATGCACCCCGAGGAACCAGGCCAGGACCAGGCCGGCGATGACGATCACCTGGCCGATGATCCCGGTCTTCTTCGGCCCGATGTGGTCGACCAGAACGCCGTTGACCAGGCGCAGGGCCGCGCCGGCCAGGAGCGGGACGGCGACCATCAGGCCCTTCTGGGCGGGGGTCAGGCCGAGGTCCTTGGAGATGGCGACGCCGAGCGGCCCGAGCAGGACCCAGACCATGAAGCTGAGGTCGAAGTAGAGGAAGGCCGCGAAGAGAGTCGGGGCGTGGCCAGCCTTCAAGAAGGAGCGGTCGAACATGGGATTAGGCCCTTGGACACGGTGCGGAAGGCGGCGTCGCCAGCGATAACCGCATCGGAGCGGTTGTCCGTAGGAGCCGTGAACGCCGTTGTCCGAAGGCCTGAGCCAAGGGGAGACCCGCCTCGGGCGAAAGCGCCATGGGCGGCGGCCGGCCAGCTCTCGAAATCAGCCAAAGGCCTAAATGCACAGCATTCGGGCATGGCCGGCGCCCAATTTCGGAGCGTGATGGTCCGGGCCCCTCGCCACCGCTCCGACGAATCGCGTCTAGTCACCGCATGGAGCCGCTCTCCATCCCCGTCCGCCCCCTCGACGGCCGCTTCGTCCGGCTGGAGCCCTATGCGTCTGAGCTGAAGGATGCGGTTCGCGCGGCCTTGGACCAGGACGCCGAAGCCTGGAGCCTATTCGCGGTCAGCGGCCAGGGCGATGCGTTCGACGCATGGTGGTCCACCGCCATGGAGCAGATGGAGCGCGGGACCCGCCTCGCCTATGCCGTGCGCGACAAGGCCAGCGGGCACGTGATCGGCACGACGAGCTTTCTAGACATCCGCCGGCTACATCGGAGCGTCGAGATCGGCGCCACCTTCTTCGTACCAGAGGCGCGTTCGGGCGCGGCCAACCCGGAAGCCAAGCTCTTGATGCTGGAGCACGCCTTCGCCGGTGGCGCGGTGCGGGTGGAGCTGATCACCGACCTGCGCAACCTGCGCAGCCAGGCCGCCATCGCCAAGCTGGGAGCGGTGCGCGAGGGGGTGCTGCGCCACGAGCGGATCACCTGGACCGGCCACGTCCGCGACAGCGTGCTCTATTCGATCCTGCCCGCCGAATGGCCACAGGTTCGTGTGGGGCTGGAGCGGCGGCTAGCGGCTTACAGCTAGCTAAAGCCGATATTCGACGGTCACCCAGACTTTGGACCGCGAAGCGGGCGGCGTGGCCGCGCCCACCGGTACTGACGCCGCGCGCTTGAAGTCGGCGAACTTCAGCGCCACCGACACATGCTTGGTGAGCGCCGCCGTCGCCTGGGCGTTCCACTCGCGGCCGAGGTCCGCGCCGGTCCGCTGGCCGTCGAAGTCGTGGTAGCGGACCAGTAGCTCGGTGTTGAACAGATAGGGCAGCTTCAGCCGCGGCCGGACGACCAGCTGCAGGTTCAGGTCGCGGATCCCATCGGGGAAGGTCTTGTTGCCGCCCACGGCGGCGAAGGCGTCGGACCAGCCGTTGAAGGCGTGGGCGGTCGACAGGGGCATGATGAAGCCCCGAGTCCCGTCGCCGTCCAGCACTTCGAAACCGGCCCGCACGGTCCAGATGTCGACAGTCGCCGCCACGTCGCCGCTCCAGTCGTCGAGGCGA
>DAICXL010000016.1:31265-31542 GCA_027312185.1 Caulobacterales bacterium
GGACTCGCTGTCAGGCCCTATCAGAAGGGCCAGCCCTGCTTCAGCTTGCCCGAGGCCTTGGCGCCCCAGGTGAGGGTCGAGCTGACCGGAGCGTTCTGGAAATCCAGGGCGTAGACGAAGCCCTGCAGCTTCAACGGCGCGGCGAAGGCGTACGCGGCGTTGAGGAGATGGCTGTCGGAGTCCCAGTCGCGCTTGTCGCCCAGCACCCGGTTGACCTGGCCAACGTAGGCGTAGGTCCCCTTGAGGCGGCCAAGACCGAAGTCGGCGCGGACGGCGT
>DAICXL010000170.1:0-292 GCA_027312185.1 Caulobacterales bacterium
CAGGCCGCCCCCTAGTCCAGCACGCCCGTGACGCTTTCGACGCTGGCCAGTTGCAGCAGGCCGACCAGCCGCGCCCGCGTCTCGCCGTCGGCGACGCCGTCGATGCGGTCGGGGCGCCAGTGGCGCTGGAAGGCGCGGACAGTGGTTTCGGTCTCGGCGTCATAGTCGCCGCCGGGCGTCAGCCCATAGCCCAGCCGGTGCAGGCCGGCGCGCAGGACCACGGCCCCGATCCCCTGGTCGCCCTTCTGCAACAGGCCGCCCAGGGCCTTGATCCGGTCGGCGGCGGGCTCGA
>DAICXL010000170.1:398-1198 GCA_027312185.1 Caulobacterales bacterium
CCGGCGCCAGGTCGGAATGGGCGATGATGCGGTTGTCGGGAATGGTCCAGCGGTCGCGGATGTCGCCGATCAGGGCGATGACCGCCGCGATCTGGGCCTCGGGAAACAGCCGATAGCCGAACTCATGGCCCGGATTGACGATCTCTATGCCGATGGAGGCGGCGTTGCAGTCGTCCTCGCCGCGCCAGCCCCCCGCCCCGGCATGCCAGGCGCGCCGTTCTTCGGGCACAAGCTGGAAGATCCGGCCGTCCTCCTCGACCAGATAATGGGCCGACACCTTGGCCTCGGGGTCGCGCAGCCGCGCCAGGGCGGCCTCGCCCGTCTCCATGCCGGTATAGTGCAGCACCAGCATGTCGGGCGGCGCCCGACGCGTGTCGAAGTTCGGCGAGGGCGCCGCAATCAGGTCAATCATGGCTTCAGGCCTCAGCGGCCGTGGCGTTCCCAGCCGTAGGCGACCCAAGTCCCGTCCACCTTGTGCGCCTCGATCACGTCGGGATCCCCGGCGCGGCGGCGGGGCGCCAGGTTGCGGCGCGCGCGCATGGCCAGACCGGCCAGGAAGACCAGCACCCCGGCGAACAGGGCGATCACCGCGACGGCGGCGGCGGTGAAGACGGCCAGGACCGCGCCCACGGCCATGGCGGCGACGGCGGCGATCATGCCGGCGATCCACATCACGGAGGCCACGAGGCCGTTGGGCCGGCGGCGAGCGGCGAAGCCGATGGTGGCGAGACGTTCAGGCTGGAACATGGGTCATCCTTTCAGGCGTCCCGAAGAACGCCCATTCCACAATGTCGGTCCAT
>DAICXL010000171.1:0-1150 GCA_027312185.1 Caulobacterales bacterium
GACCTCGGGTCGGGCGAGCAGCCCTACCTCGTGCGGCCCGACGGACCGGCCGGCGTCGACCACCTCGTCCTCGAATCCACCTACGGCGATCGCGTGCGCGAGGACATGGACCTGGCGCATCGGCGGGCTCTGCTGGCGAAGGAGGTGCGAGCCGCCAAGGCGGCGGGCGGTCCCCTGCTCATGCCGACCTTTGCGATCGGACGCGCCCAGGAGCTTATCCTCGAGCTCCTCGCGATCATGGAGGCGGAGCCGGACCTCGCCACCGACATCTTCCTCGATTCCCCGCTCGCGATCGAGGCGACGGAGGTCTTTCTGCGGCGCGGCTGGAACGCCGACGCTTCGGTCAATCCCTATCTCCCGCTTCGGAATGCGCCCAGGCTCCACACCCTGTTGAGGCCCCAGGACAGCGACGGGCTGGAACGGCTGCGCGACTGGCACATCATCCTGGCGGGCAGCGGGATGTGCGACGCCGGCCGGATCCGTCGCCACCTCAAACGGCTGTTGTGGCGCAAGGAGACCACGGTGCTGATCACCGGCTTCCAGGCCGCCGGGTCGCTCGGCCGCATCCTTCTGGAAACGCCGCCGATGGTTCGGATCCAGGGGGACGACGTTCGCGTCAACGCCCGCATCCGCTCCCTCGACGTCTATTCCGGTCACGCCGACGCCCCCGCCCTGATGGACTGGCTGGCCGCCCGCGAGCCGGTTCGAGGTCAGGTCTTCCTGGCCCATGGCGAGCCCGAGGCGCTCGAAGGCCTGCAGGACCGGATCACTGCGGCCGGTCGCTCAGGCGACCAGGTCACCATCCCGCGTCTGGACCAGACCTTCAGCCTGACGCCGACGCGCGCCGAGGCGCTCGACGGGCCCGCGGCCCGACTGGCGCCCGGAGCGGAAGCGCGCCCGGACTGGCACAACGCCCGGGCGGGTCTGCTCGAGACGCTCAACGAGACGCTTCAGGCCCTGCCGACGGACGAAGAACGGGACGCGCTGCTGGCGCGCCTGACGGCGGCGGTCACGGCCGGGGCGGGGCGCGGTCGTCCGTGACCGAAGCGCCGCCCAATGATCTGCAGCGGGCCTCGCCTTCCTTCCGTCTTGCGGCTCTGGACCAGGACTTTCTGCTCAGCGACGCCATGCGGGGTGTTCGGATCCAGCT
>DAICXL010000172.1:0-526 GCA_027312185.1 Caulobacterales bacterium
TGGCCAGGACAGCGAATGCCAAGGCGATCAACCACCAGGGCGACAGACGCAGGAAAGAGAGCCGTTCCGGGACCATGCGGGCAGAGTGCCGGTGCCGATGCCGAGGTCAACCATGGCGAAGGGTCATTCACCCGGTCTTGACCTTCCCCCGCTGGAACCTCCCATTTGAGATGCATGAGACAATCCGAGGAAGATCCCATGCGCTTTCAGATCCCCGATATGAGTTGTGGTGGCTGCGCGCGCAGCGTCACCCGTGCCATCGAGTCCGTCGATGCGAATGCCCGCATCGCCATCGATCAGGCCAGCCGGGAAGTCGAAGTCTCGACCGATCTGCCCAGTCATCGGATTGTCGCGGCTCTTGCGGCTGCAGGTTACCCTGCGGAGCCAACAGCGGTCTGATCGCACGTCCTCGCAAATGTAATCCGGCGGGCGCGGCGACCTCGCCGGACTTCGGCATCACGTCAAGGAGCGCTCTCATGTCCCCGGATGTTTCCCCGCAGTCGCATGCACAGGCGAGCGACATTCA
>DAICXL010000172.1:536-1150 GCA_027312185.1 Caulobacterales bacterium
ATGATCGTCACCGCCATGAGCCGACCCCGAAACACGCGCGGGCCCACGACATGGACGCCCGCCCCGCCGCTGGGAAAAACTACGATCATGTGCCGCCCGACTGGACGGGTGCGGTCTACACCTGCCCGATGCACCCGGAGGTGCGGCAGACAGAAGCCGGCTCCTGCCCGATCTGCGGGATGGGGCTGGAACTCGAATCCGCCGCCATGACGGATGATGGACCCAATCCTGAACTTGTCGATTTCACCCGCCGCTTCTGGATCGGCGCCGTGCTGACCGTCCCATTGCTGGTCCTGACCATGGGGCCGCTGATCGGCCTTGGGGGCGTGCGCAACATCTTCGGTGAGCGCGCGACGCTCTGGATCGAGCTCATCCTCGGAACGCCGGTGGTGTTGTGGTGTGGCTGGCCGTTCCTGGTGCGGGGCTGGCGGTCCTTCCGCACCGGCAACCTGAACATGTTCAGCCTCATCGCCATGGGCGTCATGGCGGCCTGGCTGTTCAGTGTCGCTGCGGTCTTGGCGCCGCAGATCTTCCCCGCAGGCTTTCGTGACGCCGAGGGCCATGTCGGCGTCTATTTCGAGGCTGCGGCAGTCATCGTGACGCTGGTCCTGCTT
>DAICXL010000173.1:0-1114 GCA_027312185.1 Caulobacterales bacterium
GTCCGGCTTGACCGGCTTTTGCGGAATGGCCCGCATCCTGGCGCTGGCCCCCTGGAATCGCCACGCCCCACCCTTGATGACGGCCTGATGATCGATCTAGCCAGGGACGCGCTCACGCTGGCCTCGGGCGGACTGGTGGGGTTTTCTCTGGGCCTCGTCGGCGGCGGGGGATCGATCCTGGCAGTTCCCTTGCTGGTGTACCTGGTTGGTATCGGCGACGCCCATGTCGCGATCGGCACGAGCGCGGTCGCGGTGGCGTCCAACGCCGGTATCAACCTGGTCAGTCACGCCCGCAAGGGCGCGGTCAAGTGGCGCTGTGCCAGCGTTTTCGCCGCCGCCGGGGTCGTCGGCGCTTTGATCGGGTCGTTCGCGGGCCGCCAGGTCGATGGCGACAACCTGCTGGCGCTGTTCGCTGTGCTGATGCTGGTAGTCGGCGGCCTGATGTTGAGGAACCGCTCCGGCCAAGGACTGCCCGATGTTCGCCTGAGCGCGGAAAATGGTCCCCGGCTTGTCGGCCTGGGGTTCGGGACAGGACTGCTGTCCGGCTTCTTCGGCATCGGCGGAGGCTTCCTGATCGTTCCAGGTCTGATCCTCGCTACTGGCATGCCGATCCTGAATGCCGTGGCCTCGTCGCTGGTCGGCGTCGCCGCCTTCGGGGTGACGACGGCCTCCAGCTACGCCTGGGCCGGCCTCGTGGACTGGAGGGTCGCCGCGATTTTCATCGCCGGCGGCGTGGTCGGAGGGCTGATCGGCGCGCGCGTCGCCCGCATCATGAACCGCAAACGCGGCGCGCTGAACGTGCTGTTCGCCGGTCTCATCTTTGTTGTCGCCCTCTACATGCTGGCTCGCACCCTCGGGCCGTTCTGATCTCACCAAGGAGCATCGCCATGAGCTACTATTTTTCCAGAACCCTGGACCTCGACTTCGACACAACGGTCGCGGCCACCCGCGAGGCCCTGAGTGAAGAAGGCTTCGGCGTGATCACTGAGATCGACGTCCGCAAAACTCTCAAGACCAAGATCGACGTGGAGTTTCGCCCCTATCTGATCCTGGGCGCCTGCAATCCGCGAATGGCCCACGAGGCCCTGCAGATCGAAGACAAGGTCGGCGCCCT
>DAICXL010000174.1:0-1107 GCA_027312185.1 Caulobacterales bacterium
CTATCACACCGTCAAGTTCAAGGACCGCATCACCATCCGGCCCGGCCTCGAGCCGCTCGACCTGCTCAACGGCGCCTCGATCGGCTCCGGCGGCGGCACCTCGCGCCACCAGCTCGACCTGCAGACCAACCTGACGCGCGGCTGGCTCGGCGGCGCCTTCAGCGCCCGCTGGCAGCAGGGCACGACGGTGAGCCCGCTCGCCGGCGCGGCAGGCCAGGACCTGATCTTCAAGGACCTGACCACGGCCAACCTGCGCCTGTTCGTGGACTTCGGGGCCATGCCGACCCTGCGCCGGACCCCCTGGGCCCGCAACGCCCGCCTGACCTTCTCGATCGACAACCTGTTCGACGCCAAGCAGCAGGTGCGGGCGGCCGACGGCATGACGCCGATGACCTATCAGGAAGACTACCTCGACCCCCGCGGCCGGGTGTTCCGCATCGCGGTGCGCAAGCTGCTGTAGGGCTTGTCTTTCCCTCCCCCTGGAGGGGAGGGCGACTCGGCGGAGCCGAGCGGGGCGGGGGGCGCTTTCGGCTTGGTCTTCGATTTGGGCGGCGGCGCACTTGCCCCCTCCGGCTGCTTCGCAGCCACCTCCCCCACATTCGTGGGGGAGACGACCTTCGCTTTTCGGCTCCCCCGCTTGGCGGGGGAGCTGTCAGGCGTAGCCTGACTGAGGGGGGGAGTAGGCGCCGCCTTGCGCTTGGCCTTCGCCTTGAGCGGGGCCGAAATCACCTCGGCTGCGGCCTCCACGGCCGTCTCGGGCGCGTCGGTCTTCGCCTTGCGGTCGCGGGCGCGTTTGCTCCAGTCGGGCTTGCCGATCTTGGCGCTTCGCCCCCGTCCGCCAGCCTTCAACGCCATTGATCAGCTCCCGCCGTGCGCACGGCCTTTCTTCCGAACCGATCATCGCATAAGACCGGGCATAGGAGAGACGGTTTTGCAGGCGATCCAGACGCGCTTTGGCGGAAACATCCGACGTATCGGCCTTGCGGCCGGCGCGGCGATGCTCGTCGCCGGTTGCGCGGACCTCGGTCGCGTCATGGCCGTCAATCCCCAGCCGGTCGATCCCAACTCGGCGGTGGCCGAGCAGGTGCGCGCCGCCTCGCGCGCCGA
>DAICXL010000175.1:0-1090 GCA_027312185.1 Caulobacterales bacterium
CGGCCTGACCATCCGTTCCAAGGCCGAACAGACCCAGCAGACCATTCAGAGGGCCTGCCTGCGCCGTCAGGCCCGAGCCGACGACCATGGCGGCGGCGGCGATCAGGATCAGGCGGGCGATCCATTCCAGCACCTCCCACCTCGGCCGTGAGGGGGTGTCGCCCACCGGAATGGGTCGGATCGAATGAGCCTTTTCGCGCGGGGCGAACAGGACGCCGGCGACGCCGAAACCCATCAGGGCGGCCATCACCGCATAGGAGACATTCCAGTTGTAGAGATCGGCCACCGCCGTGCGATCAATCAGCGGCGCCCAGACGAATTTCAGCGAATAGGACAGGGTCGCCAGGGCGAAGAAACCGATCACCTCCAGTGTCTGGCCGCTCTCGCGCAGCCAGGCCGACAGGGTGTCGAAGATCAGCAGATTGGGCAGGCCGGCCGAAAAGCCCAGCAGCAGCATGATGAAGACGCGCCGTTCGCCGTAGACGGCCAGACCACCGAAACGGCTGGCGGGCGACGCCTTGCCGGATACGGCGGCGGGGGTGGCTTGATCGGTCATGCACGGCTCCGGCGGCGGCCGGAATCCCGGGCGCCTGTAACTCAGCCGACCTTGGCGCGGATGTCGCGTTTCGTCCAGCGGGCCAGGGCGGCGCGCAGGGCCTCGGCGTCCAGCGGCTTGACGAGATGGTCGTTCATTCCGGCCTCCAGGCACAGGCGCCGGTCCTCGGCGAAGGCGTTGGCGGTCAGGGCCAGTATGGGGGTGGCGTCGCCCGCAGCGCGGATGGCGCGGGCGGCGGCGGGACCGTCCATGCCCGGCATCCGCATGTCCATGAAGACCAGGTCATAGCGGGCGCGCGCCAGGGCGGCGACGGCCTCATGGCCCGTGGCGGCGGTCTCGACGGTGCAGCCTTCGCGCCGCAGCAGGGTGCGGGCCAGAAGGGCGCCGACCGGATTGTCCTCGGCCAGCAGCACGCGGACGCCGGCGAGCCGGGCGGGGACCACGCGGTCGTCTTCAGGCGCGGAGACGGCGGTCGGGGCGGCGGGGTCCCCGCCCACGGCGGCCAGAACCCGTTCGGCCAGGGAGGCCCGGCGC
>DAICXL010000176.1:0-1068 GCA_027312185.1 Caulobacterales bacterium
AAATCCGCCGTCGCATCACCGTAGACCGTTACCGAGAGGAAGCGCGGCTGGAGGTGGCGCATGTCGAGGCCGAGATCCTGTTCGCCGAGGGCCGGGCTGCGGAAGCCTACGTCAAGCTTCGCGCCTACAACAGCGCCGAGCGCGTCGCCGAAGCCCGCGTCTTCAGCGGAGGGATCCGCCAGGTCACCGGCGACATGCAGCACAAGCTGACCGAACGTCGCGCCCAGTTGGAGACCGCGCGCTCGAACACAAGATTGCAGGGCTTGATCCTGACCATCGCCGCAATCTTCATCCTGTCGGCCTTGGCCGCCCTGTTGTGGATGGGAAGCCAGGCCCGGGATCTGCGCATCGCCCGTCGCCGCGCGGAAGAAGCCAGCCGGTCCAAGTCGGAATTCCTGGCGAATATGAGCCACGAGATCCGCACGCCCCTGAACGGGGTCGTGGCCATGGCCGACGCCTTGTCGCGCGCCGGGCTGGAGCCGCGTGAACGCGAGATGGTCGAAGTGATCCGGTCCTCGGCCGTGACCCTGGAACGGCTGCTGTCCGACATTCTGGACACGTCCAAGATCGAGGCGGGCCAGATCGTTCTGGAACGGTCGGTCTTTGATCTGGGCGACACGGTGCGCGGCGCGGCGGCCCTCTACCGGCCGCGCGCCGATGAAAAGGGCGTCGCCCTGCGGGTTGAGGTCGAGCCGACCATCGAAGGCGCCGTCGAGGGCGACGTGGTCCGGGTGCGCCAGGTCCTGTCGAACCTGATCTCCAACGCCTTGAAGTTCACCGAAACGGGATCCGTCGTCGTCACCGCCGTCGCGGTGGATGAAGATCGGGTCCGGTTCACGGTGAGCGACACCGGCTGCGGCTTTGATGCGGGCCAGAAGGGGCGGATCTTCAATCGCTTCCAGCAGGCCGACGGCTCCATTACCCGCCGGTTCGGCGGCACGGGCCTGGGCCTGGCCATTTCGCGAGACCTGGTCGCGCTAATGGGCGGCGTGCTGGATTGCGACGGCCGGCCGGACGAGGGCGCCGACTTCTGGTTCGAAATCCCTCTGACCAGGGTGGGGGGCGTCC
>DAICXL010000177.1:0-361 GCA_027312185.1 Caulobacterales bacterium
GTCGGCGTTGGGAACCCACCCTAACCCGCCGACTGTAAATCGGGGATGAACTCTGCGCACTGCGACAGGACCGCCCAACTTTCCCGGGGAGGTTTGTCCGAAGGTGTTTGACCCCGCCGGGCGCGCCTTGCGAATATGGCCCATGAGCGCTTGGGAGCCAATCGGGACGAGAAACCAGCCGGCGAGCGCCGTTGCGTCGCCCGTCGATCCCCTCGCCTGCCCGGCGCATGATGTCCTGCGCGGCGCGCCCGAGCCCGCGCCGCCGCCGACCGCTCTGGTTTTCGCCTCGCCGCACTCGGGCAGCATCTATCCCGCCGACATGATGGCCGCCGCGCGCCTGGACGCCGAGGCGATCCGCAGT
>DAICXL010000177.1:430-688 GCA_027312185.1 Caulobacterales bacterium
GGACCCGGCGATGTTCGAAGATGAACTGCCCGAATACGCCAGAAGCCGCTCGGCCCGGGTCGCCGCGGGTCTGGGCGCCATCGCCCGGGTGGCGGCCGAAGGTCGGCCCATCTACGCCCGCAAGCTGACCTTCGCCGAGGCCCAGGCGCGGGTCGAGCTGGCCCACCGGCCCTATCACGACGCCCTCGACCGCCTGCTGGCGGCAGCGCGGTCGGCCCATGGCTGCGCGATCCTCCTCGACTGGCATTCGATGCCAGC
>DAICXL010000177.1:698-1055 GCA_027312185.1 Caulobacterales bacterium
TTGGCGCGGCCTGCTCGCCCAAGCTGACAGCCCTGGTCGAGCGCGAGCTGGAATCACTGGGCTACCGTGTGGCCCGCAACACACCGTATGCCGGGGGCTATACCACAGAGTATTATGGTCGCCCGGCAAAGCGCACCCACGCCCTGCAGATCGAGATCAACCGTGCGCTCTATATGAATGAAGTGACCCGCGAGCCTACCGAGGGGCTCGCCAGACTCACCGCTGACGCCGGGCGCCTGACCCGCGCCCTGGCGGATCTGGATGTTTCCAGCCTGCGCTAGGCCTGACCTGGCGTGATTTCCCGAGGGCCATTTCCGTCACTCCGGGGCTGACGAAACGAGGACGCAGCGCCGCGGG
>DAICXL010000178.1:0-664 GCA_027312185.1 Caulobacterales bacterium
GCGGTTGAACCAGTAGACCGGCACGTTCTCGGCCGTCGCCTGCAGCAGAAGCCCGTAGTGGTCGTCGGCGCGCTTGCGCGCCTCCGGGGTGAGCTGGACCTTGGCGCCATGGCGGGCGATCTGGACCAGTTGCTCGATGGTCATGTCATTGCCGGTCAGGGTGACCGTCTGACCCGTCATCGTCGGGGTGATCGTCTGGTAGCCCGACGGCGCCGTCGCGGCCAGGGCGGGAAGGCCCGCGGTCGCCAAACCCAGCCACATCGCCGCGCCCAGCACGAAGCCGTACCGTTTCGCCCGCCGGTCACGCATATCGGATTTCCCCTGAAGCCGTCCGTGAAGCTGCGCTTCACCCCGTCGGCGAGTCAAGGCGAACCGTCACTCAGGAGAAGAATATTTTCCTCTGACAACAAAGGTGGCAGAGGCTGCGCCTTAGCCGGCGTCCCCCCGCCCCGCTCGCTGCGCGAGTCGCCCTCCCCTCAAGGGGGAGGGCAAGCAGGGCTTACTTTTTCCCTCCCCCCGGAGGGGAGGGCGACTCGGCGAAGCCGAGCGGGGCGGGGGGACCGTTCCACCGCTCGGCCGTCGTCAGTGCTATCCCACCGCCGTGCGCTTCTTCTTCTCCGCGTCATAGAACGGCAGCGAATGGGCGCTGGCGGGAATGCTCGCG
>DAICXL010000178.1:674-1045 GCA_027312185.1 Caulobacterales bacterium
ACGGCCGTCGGCACGTCCAGGCGGGCCATGGCCATCGACTGCTTCATCAGCGGCGAATACATGCCGATGGTGACCACCCCGACCTTCTTGTCGCCGGCATAGACCTCGTCGCCGGCCTGGGCGACCGTCTCGCCCTCCAGCAGCACGCCATAGATCTTGAACCGCTCCTGGCCCTTGGCGCGCCAGTGGGCGTCGGCGCCGCGGAAGCCGGTCTTCTTGGGGCTGACGGTGAACTCGAGGCCCAGCTCCCACAGGGTGTCGCCGGCCGGCTGGCCGTCCTCGAAGGGGAAGAACTCGGACATGTCGAAGGGGTAGAACAGCAGCGAGCTCTCGACCCGCAGCCAGTCCAGGGTGGTGAAGGCGGCGGGCAC
>DAICXL010000179.1:0-1027 GCA_027312185.1 Caulobacterales bacterium
GGTCAGCTGGACTTCGAATCCCGCCAGTTCGACCTCGGCGAGGCCCTGGCCGGGATCATCGACCTGTCGCACAATCGCGCCGCCGAAAAGGGGCTGATGTTCGAGGAACGTCAGGGCTCCGGCGCGCGCGGCGTCTTCATGGGCGACAGCACCCGTATCGGCCAGATCGTCAACAACCTGTTGTCCAACGCGGTCAAGTTCACCTCCGAGGGAACGGTCTCGATCGACTGGGACGTGAGCGGCGACGAGGTCGGCGAGGGCGTCCTGACCTTCATCGTATCCGACACCGGCGTGGGGTTCGACGCCGCCACGGGCGCGACCCTGTTCCAGAGGTTCAACCAGGCCGACACCTCCATCACCCGGCGGTTCGGCGGCACGGGGCTGGGCCTGTCGATCTGCCGGTCCCTGGCCGAGCTGATGGGCGGGGTGGTCGAGGCGCGCTCCTGCCCCGGCGAGGGCTCGACCTTCACCCTGACCCTGCCCTTGCAGCGCGTGGTGGCGCTGGAGGAATACGACGGCCTGGCCGCGCCGGTCGCAACGGGGCCGGTTCCCCTCTATCTGCCCGAGCGGTCGCTGCGGGTCCTGCTGGCCGAGGACCATCCGACCAATCAGCGGGTGGTCCAGCTGATCCTGGGCTCGGCGGGGGCGGAGGTGGTCACGGTCGAGAACGGCGCCCTGGCCGTGGAGGCCGTGGGCCGGTCCCGGTTCGACGTCATCCTGATGGACATGCAGATGCCGGTCATGGACGGCCTGACCGCTACCCGCGCGATCCGCATGGCCGAGCGTGGGGGGCTGCGGACCCCGATCATCATGCTGAGCGCCAACGCCATGGCCGAGCACAGGTATGAGGCGCTGGCGGCGGGGGCGGACCTGCACGTGGCCAAGCCGGTGACAGCGGCGAGCCTGCTGGCGGGGATCGCCCAGGCGGTGGTGGAGTAGGGGGCGGAGAGCGGGCTCGCCGAATGTCCGACGGGGGTGGGGAGCCTTGAATAAGCCCGGCGACGCGATCGCAGGTCGACTGATTCAA